>JAFCCX010000030.1 GCA_017609995.1 Candidatus Pacearchaeota archaeon
ACAGATTGTTCTTGCTCAGATTGCCAATTATAATCCAACTAGGTCTATTTATGGAGTTGATTCAACTGAATGGGGTAATATCGGAAACCCAACCGCCAAATCTGACTCAAGTGCTTTCCCAACTAATACTTATGTTTCTAGTTATAAAAAGGCTCTGGAGGTTATCGAAGAGATTAGTTCTGATAAATATACAAATGATGGGCAATATATTTGGTATGTAGAGTATGATTCAGTAAATGACAGATATGAGTTTAATTGGAAGCCAAAAGGACTTACCGTCTCAGCAGGATATTCGATTACTGAAGGCACAACCAATTTGAATAATATCAAAATTAGAAAAGCTGTTGATGAAGTAATTAATGCCATTATTTATAATGTAGGACCTGGTTGTGGTAATGTTTCCATGGAATATCTTAATTATAATCCCATGAGCCAGTCTGGTTCTGGAACTAAATGGAGATATGTAACTACTACAAATAAGATAGCCCCAACTCTAATCCAACAGGAATTTGATGCAGATAGGACAAAATGGAATACTGTTACTTTAGATGATGGTACTGTACAGAGAGCAGCAGTTGCTGATAATGATTATAATGCTAATTATCCGAAGAGTACTGAAGTTACGAGCTGGACATTTCAGTTTGAAGGAAGAGATGCAGACACTGGAACTTTGACAGGAAGTAAAGCAACTGCTACGAGCAATGTAACTTTTAATAAAGCAATTGATTTAGAAGCTAAATTTCAGGGGAGAGAAGCCACTAATAAGCTTATAGAACTTTATTCAAATCCTAGATATAAATCTACTTTAGAACTCCCACAGGATAATACTTGGGCAATCGGAGAATTAGTTAGATTGAAAATTCCTTCATTTGGCTTAGTTAAGCAAGATGGAACTGGAAAGTTACTTAGGCTGCAGCAAGTAGACCAGACTATTTGGAAAACATTTTTAGAGTTAGAAGAAGACGAAACGACAATTTCGGAAGGAGTATAATGACCAATCAATTAGGTGAAATTTTAGGACAGACAATTTCAAATCAACAAGATATGCAGTCTAGTCTAGTTCAGCCAGGTTCGATTAATACTTATTTTCTTTTTGGTATGTATAGGATTAAAGCCAGAACTACTAGATGTAAGGTGGAGAGTAGAACAATCGGAACTGCTTTTATTTTAGGTCATGCTTCAAATGCAGTTCTTGGAACTAGCACACTAGGAGCTGGTACTATGAGTGGCTGGTCGGAAGTTGAAACCATCTATACTACTCAAGAACTTACAAGTGCAGGAAAAGAATCTATTAGAGATTGGCTTTACGCTGGAACTGAAACAGAGCCACAATATCTTGCAGTTGGAACAGATAATACTGCTTTTAACCTAGATGATACAACTTTAGGTGCTGAATTAGATAGAGTTGGAACTGCAAGAAGAACTACAGATATAACTAATGACAAGAAAGCTATTTTGACTTGGGAAGTAAAAAGCACAGACTCTTCTATAATTGGAAATACAGCCAAAGAGATTGGGCTGCTTAATGCCTCTTCTAATGGAGATTTGATGTGCAGATATGTGATTACTGACCTTGCTATGGTTAATACTAAAGAGTATAGATTTACAATAGATATAGAACTCGAAGATGTTTCAGAAGGACAATCTTTAGTTCCCACTGCTGGACTCAATCAGATAAGAAATTGGCTTGGAGCTGGAACTGCTAATGACCCAACCTACATGGCTTGGGGAACTGGTACGACTGTGCCTGCTGCAGTAGATACAACTCTTGAAGGAGAGCAGCAAAGAAATGCTTTCAGCACTGAAAGAAATCATCTATCTTTTACTTACATTCATACTGGCATACTTGAAGAAGATGAAGCAAATGCCCAGACTATTACAAAGAGTGGAATATTTAATGCAGCTGCTGCAGGAACTTTAATGGGAGAGACTAAATTTGCACCTATTCCAAAGACTGCTTCATTTAGAATACAGGAGGAAGATTATTTTACAATAGTATAGTTTATATATTTGAAAAGATTAGGAGGTTAATATGGCAACACAAAAAGAACAGGATATATTAAAAAAATTTACAGATGAAGGTTTTGGACTTTCTCAACAGGCTTTGGGAATTTTAACTAAATTAGATAGTTGGGAAGAGAATTGTACTAAAATAATTAATATAGCTAAAGAAAGAAAATTCATAATAGCTGGTGGGGATATACTTAGATTTATAGTTAGGGGTGATTTGCCCACCGCAATAGTTACTGCTGAGGATGTTCCAGATATGCCTTTGGGGAGTGAATAAATGGCTGGCGAATCTGTTTTTCCTAAAAGTGATGGTGATGTAATGTATGCAGATGATGTAAATACAATATATGATATTTCTACTAGAACTATATTAGAAAATGCTATGCAAATTACTTGTAATAGTCAATGTGCTGGGACTACTGAAGTAAGCAAAACTTATGTAGTTTCTGATACTATGATTGATGCTACTGGTTATAATAATACAATTTGTACTGGAGATACTACTTCCATTTATAATGCTACTTATGACCATTATACAAATTGTGTGATTTCTTGTACAGAATTATTAAGTACAATAGTTAGATGTGATTTATGTACTTTTTGTTGTTGTACAACTGCGGACCCAGATGGATATAATACTGCAATAGATTGTTGTATGGGTGGTTATACTTGTGTTTGTACTTGTCAAAGTGGTGGTTCTACTCCACAAGCTTTAATTTGTCATTGTTCTTGTGGCAGTCTAATAAATTTAAATGATTATGCTGTTATGAATCTATGTATATATAGTTCAAGAATGGCCAAATCTGGTTCTTGTGGAACTGCAATAGCTTGTAGTAAAATATCAGTAACAGATGGTTGTGAAGTCAATAATGTTTTTAGTGGTTGTATTTGTGGTACCAATTCTTGTACTTGTACTTATTTATTATCCTATGTTAGAACAGGGGCAAATGCTTTTAATGTTTATTGTAATAATATATGCATTGGAAATTCTACTGCAACGGATTTATGTATTTGTATGACAAATTATACTTGTGCTCAGCATCCTCCAGCTACAAATTATACTTGTGCTATTTCTTCTACTTTTGTTTGTCAATGTGGTTGTACCTTGGGAAATAGTAAAATAGTTTCAGAACTTCAATGTTTTGATGATTGTATAGAAGGAGTTTATTTTACTTATGATGGCTGTGTTCCTTCAACTGCTTGTATTAGAATGGATGTAAAAGATTGTGTTGGAACAGTTATAGGATGTTGTTTATGTCCAAATGTATATCAAGCTCTTACAACCAAAACACATTGTTGTGCTATATTTGACATTCATCAATATGTAAGTGGAGCTTGTGTAGAAGGCTCTTCTATTAAATCATATGCTTTAGCTGTCGATACAGTTATAAGTTAAGAAAGGGAGGTTGAATAGAATGAATAGAATAATACAAATAGATGGAGGCATTGGTAGGTGCATTGCCTTCACAGGTGCCTTGAGGCATTTAAAGGAAAAATACCCAAAAGACAAGATAACAATACTGACTTCGGTTCCAGAGATATTTTACAACAATAATGACATTGACAAGGTTTATCCATTGAATACACCTTATCTTTTTGAAAATGTAATTCAGAAAGGTCATTATTTTAAGCCAGAACCATATAATATGTATGAATATTATGTAGAGGATAAACATATATCAACTTGTTTTAATAAAGAGATGACAGACGATGATTTATTTGTTAAGCCAATAATCAACTTAACTGAAAAAGAAAAGAAAGAAGCACAACTATGGGTTAGCAAACAACCAAGACCAATTATTTTATTTCAACCTCATGGAATGCATGGAGGAAAAGGGTTGCCAGATATGACTTATAGAAGTTTAACAGATGAATTTGCAGAGAAGCTTGGCAAAGAAATGCAAAAGAAGTATGATATTTATATTGTAAAATCCCAAGACCAAAAAGGTATAAAAGATTTAAAAACATTTAATGGATTGAGTATAAGACAAATAATTGCATTAGTGCCTTATGTTCATGGTATAGTTTGCTGTGATTCATTCATGCAACATGCTTGTGGAGCTTTTGGAAAAAAAGCAATAGTCTTTTGGGGAGCAACAATTCCTGAAAATTTGGGTTATGAAACCAATGTAAATATCTTGCCCAAGAAGAAAAGGATAAGGATACCAAACAGATTGCCACATAATTATCTTGATGTAGAGAATATAAATAAGGGGGTGAATGAATTTGGTGATGAAGAAATTAAAAGAGTTATGGAAGAACTTGATAAACCTAATAGTAAAAAAAGCAGATAAAACTGATTATTCCAATTACGATTATAGAGAATCTCTCCATAAAAATATGGCGGAAGGTTGGGAAAGCAAAGAAGAGAAAAAGCTCATAGACAAAGTCTGCGACAAGGCGGAGGCTTGGGACAAGCTACAATTAGAAAAGAAAGAAAGAGAGGAAAGTGAGAGATTAGAGGATTATTATAATAATAAGTATCCAAAGAGAACCATATACTACAATGGAAGAACAATTCCAAATTATGGCAAATACTCAATTGATGTAAGGGATTTTTTTGTCAATCCGAACTCAGATGAACTCCAAAGGATAGTGAAGGATATAAAAAATTGGAATGATGACAGGAAGGCTCTCTACTGCCAGAAATGGGTAAAGAATAACATTAGTTATGTTTCGGATAAAACAAATTTCAATATGCCAGAATACTGGGCTTACCCGCAAGAAGTTCTTCATCTGAAGAAAGATGACTGCGATGGAGGAGCCATCTTAATGGCTAACCTGATGCTGGCATCCGGAATTCCTTACTGGAAAATAAGGTTAAACGCAGGAAGGGTCTATAACTCTTCTGGAACTTATTTAGGCGGACACTGTTGGCTGAATTATTTTTATGAGAAGGCGAGTATGTGGGTTTCTATGGATTGGTGTTTTTATTCCAAACTCACTCCATTGGACCAGAGACCGGATTATAAGAATGAAACAATCTATGGATACGGAGAAGTTTGGTTCAGTTGGAATAGCCGTTTCAGTTTTGCTAAATCAACTGCCAAAAAAACTGATGAAATAAAGATAAAATGACACTCAGGAAAGTGCTTAAGAAAATCAAAAACTTTGCTATGGACTTTTTATTTAGTGAAGAATGGGTTATAATAGACAAGCCATATGGAAAGTGGAAAGTTGTCAGGCGAAGAAGAAAATGAATGGAAATGAAAAGAAGTAAATTTGTACAAAGAAAGGCAGACTTGGAAGAGCTGCTATCAGAAGGG
>JAFCCX010000031.1 GCA_017609995.1 Candidatus Pacearchaeota archaeon
ATAACTTATACTCCATAAAGAACTCATTACTATTAGCTGAACCACTAATTCTTGGTTCATTTCTTGTTGCTCCAATTGTTACTGGCGCAACTAAATCTGTCATACTACCAGTTGTAACTGTACTTCCATTTCCTACACAAAAATATAACTCTCTATCTCTTATAGCTTGTGCAAGAGTATTTAACATTGCATCAGTTATTTGTTGTGTCATGTCCAAACCGCCTCCAAAACTTCAGATGACCTTCTATCGCCCCATTTTGCTGTTCCCCAATCACTATTTGCACCAGAAGGATGTGCCCAAATCATTGTATCCATTATAGGAACGGAATTTAAAGTAGCACCAGTAACTGATACAACTAATTTCTTACCATACATATAATATTTAACAATGTATTCATTACTTAATCTATCTCTTTCTTCTAATCTTTTAACTTTAAGTAACAAGTCCTTGTACATATCCGGGAAACCATATTTCGCATTATTTAAACTAAGGTCTATTGTCCAACCATTAGTTCCAAATGTTTCAGTATAATCTAATACATTACAAGTTTCATTTATACCTTTTTCTGAATGAACCAATCCCATTGTTTTTCCAACTTCAATTTTATCATTTCCAGGAAGTCTACAACTATAAATTATTATTGGAACAGAATACAAATCTAAATAATTTTGTCCTATTGTTTTTGCTTCTGTTTGAGACTCTATTCCTTCGCCTGTAAGTTTCTTATCTATTCTCTGAAATTCATTAACACTAACTGAATCTTGAAGTTCTTCATGTACACGTGCTAAATACATATGGTCAACAACTATTGTTGAACCTGATGTTGGAACTGTATCAAATGTTATTGTTCTATTAACACAATCTACAAGATATTCTGCTGTGCTTTCTTCAAAAGAACCTTCAAATCCACCAAGTTTAACATCGTCATCTACTGTTACTTTTACCTGGTGTGGAACTCTTCCTAGCGTAAATATTTTTGTTATTCCATCACCAGTAAAAGATTCAGTGTAACCAATTAGTCTTGTGTTTCCATCAACAATTACATAGTTGGCCCATTGTGAAGTATCCCTATTTATTCTTAATTCACCAAGAATGTTAGAACCATATGTTGCAGTAACTCCTGTAGATTGACTAAATTCTCTTTCTATCATCCACAACTTTCTATCATCATCAACCCACCATACTCTACCAAGTAGTTTTGCAATGTAATCAAATATTTCGTTTATGTATTTATTTTGTACTGCATATCTTGCTAACGTAACAGTGGTATCAGGAATTGAAATATCTGTCCAATTTAGTTCAGCTAAATTTTTAACCATTATCGTTTTAATAATTTCTTTGCAATTACCTGTTCCGGAATCATCTCTGTATACTCCAGTATGTGTTCTTCTTACAGGTAAACCAGCATAATTTTCAGCTTCTATTATAAAGGCATTTTGTTTTTCTTCAGTATTCATAATTAGACCATAAAATCTTTTACTACCTGCTCCACCATATCCAATCGATATTCTTATAATATCATGTTCTTTTAGTTCTTCAGATAATATGTCTTCAACTTTTATATCTAAATTAATAGAGGCAGTAGCAATACTATTAAAGGCATTCTTATTTATTGTTCCATCCCCAATTACATATTCTGATACGTCCACAAACGTATTACCCCCATCTTGACTTAATTCAACAAGAGATACAGGACCTGTTGCAATTCCTTCACCCCATATTATTGCATTAAATGAACTTTTTGGAACCCATCCCTCTACAACAGAACTGTATGAATCTGAAACACTTGTTACAGGTGTTTCACTGTAACCGTCTATTATAGCTTCAAATGATGATGATGAACTACTTCCAAAACCACCATTTATTATTGCACCGAAACTATCTGACGTACTAAACTTATACACAATATCTGAACCAGTATACGTTGTCATTTAGTCACCTAAGGATTATTATATTCTTTAAACACAATTCTGAAATCATAATAATCTGAGGCACCTGGCCTTAATTTTGGTACAAATTCTACAAATGTAACTTTACCACTCAGATTACTATCGTGTGCACTAACATCTAAATATAATGGTAGACCAGTCATCATAACTGCTCTTACTGTTTCAACAGCAGATGTACTTGGTAGTAATCCAGTCATAGTAATTAGACCGTCACTTGCACCAGTCCAATGTTGTATACTTCCTGACCTTCCCCCTATCTCGTGTTCAACCCACCTTGGATTTTCTTCCCTATCTAACGTTCCTACCAAAGTGAAAGTATAATGAGTGACTCCTTGGTCTTCAGATTTCAAAATTATATTCGCCATTATTGTGACACCCCCTTCATTACTGCAGATTGTAAATCACTATAAAATCTATCTGCCCCTTTTGAACCAGCAACAATTGTTCCAACTCTTACATTGAATTCATTACTATACTTATTTTCTGTACTGGAAGCAGTAACTTTCTCTCCTCTATGAAGATAATATGCTCCTGTTTTCGGAACAAAAGGTATTCCAAATTGTCCACTTCCTTGTAAATATCTCATTAGGTCACCAATAGGTGTTCCTTTACCTCCAAGTGCAGGATAACCTTTCTCTTCTTGTCTTCTTTCAGTGTATTGAATTTCCATCTTTTTAACTATATCAGGAAGATTTTGGGCAGCTACCCAATTAGTAATGAAACTTTGTAATTTAGTATCTGCTTCTTTAATTTTTGATTCAAGTGTCTCAATAGAAGGTGTTAGATTATCATCAATATTCCTTTGTGTAAGAATCATTTCTTCTCTCCAGTCCCCTATTTTTTCTCTTGAAGTTTTTATCTTCGCATTATATTCGTCTTGTTTTCTTGTTAGGGTTGATATTCTGTCTGAAGCTTCTTTATGTTTTTCATTTGCTTCTCTTTGAGCTTTTTCAAGATTTGAAATTTCACCCAATAAAATAGATGTTACATCTGTTTCATCTCCTCTTAATTTAGCTATTTTGGATTCAATAGTTTCTGCTTCAGCTACTAATTGATTATATTCCCTTACAGAAGTTGTTTTACCCATTTGTTCATGGACACGAGTATAATCACTTGCTAAACTTTCTAGTTCGTTTTGAATATCCTTTAGTTTATCTTCTGTCTCTAAATACTCTTCAGGAAACAGAACTTTTCTTTTTCTTTCTAATTGGCTATTAATACGTGATAGTGCATTATCAGATTCTTTAAGTTTAGTATTCCATCTATCTAATTTAGAATTAACATCTTCAAGGTCACTCTGATAACGCCTTATTGCAAATCCTTCATCTTCGATTGCCCTTGATAAATCATTAATTGATTGTTTCGCCTTTTCTCTTTTTTCTGTTTCCCTATCTAATGAAGCTTGTAAATTGTTTCTTGCTGTTTCTTCTCTAACGTATTCTCCTTGAAGTTTTGCTTGTTCAGCACCTTGTTCTCTCATGTATCCTAACATTTGTTCATATTGAAAAACATCATCTTTCATAACTGTAGCTATTATTTTCCAACCAGAAATTACATCACCCAAAAACGTAGCCATTGCTTGTATAGGAGCAGTATTAGACATAGCTTCTCCAAGTTTATCCCATTCTATAGTTATTCTTTGTAAAGAACCAGCAGTTGTAGTTAACAGTTCATTATGAGCTCCCTGATAAGGTAACGTTCCTTTTATAACTGCAGTAAAATAAGATTGTTCTCTTTCAGCAACAGTTAGTTGGTCCATTGTTTTACCTAATTGTCGTGCTGTTTCTGCATAAACTTGATTAAGTTTAAACTCTGCACCAATATTGTCAGTAACACGATTTTCTAGTCTCTTAAGAGCTAAAGCCTGTTTTTCTGCTTCAGTTCTAAAATCACTAAATACAGCAGAACCATCTTTTACAGCTTGTATATACTGGTCTATTTGGGCAGTTGATAAAGAAGTTGACATTAGTTTCGTTACCATTGAGGTTAATGTTGCTCTATCAGCAAGAGAATCAATATGCTTTTCAATTACATCGTTTACTTCGGAATAACTTCTACCTGTAGCGACGGCAACAAGTGACAATGACCTTTGTTGCTTTTCTAAATTAATTGCAACTTCACCTAATCTCATCATACTTGTTGTAACTGTTGTAATAACACCATTAATAGCTTGCCAACCAATAGACATCAACATACCGGTTTGTATCATGTTCATAAATCCGCCTCTTAAGAAACCGATACCAGCTCCAGCAGAAGTAGCTTTCTTTTCCATGTTTCCCAAAGCAGTAGTAAGATTATTAGTATGTGCAACAGCAGCACTCATTTGTTTTTCCATTTTTCCTGTTGCGGCAGCAAGTCCAGCAGTTCCATGTACACCTTTACGTTCCATCCCAGTCATTGCACCAACCCATGTTTTATATAGGTTATTAATTTGCGCCTGAGACTTCTCAATACCTTGTACTAGAACTTCAAACACTTGTCTATCAACAGTCATATTTCCCATGTTTATCCCTTCTGTTTGGCTCTTTCTGCACGAATATTTTCTCCGTCTAAGAGTTGTTGTATCTCTTTATATGTGAGTCCGTTTATATTAAAGAAAGTGTAACCTTTGTCATGTAAAAAAGAATCTATACTCATTGTTCCATGAAGTTCGTTGATTTTGTCAAGAGAATCTATTTTTTTTTTATTTTTTCCTCTATTTGTTCAGGTTTATCTATTCCGCTTACAGCATATATAGCATCAATAAATATGTCAATCATATCAACATGTTTTTGCACTACCTTTTTCTTTTCTTTATCGAACTTTGGTCCTGGAGGAAGTTTCATGTACTTAAAATCTTCTCTTTTAAACTTTGGTTTCTCGATATGTTTAATAACAAAATCTTCCCATAACTCTTTAATTTGTTTATCAGATTCCTTTTTACTTATACCCTTATCCCCTTTTTCAGTTGAAACACTTTCTTTTATGTTTCTAATTGTAGCGAAGAGCTCTAATAATTCCCCCCTACTTAATGGAATTATTAGAACCTTCTGGTTTTTAAGCTCAGGAATAGGATATGGGATTGCGATTAAATCGCCCTCGCCATTACGTGTATGTAAAACAAGTTCTTTTTCCAACCAACCCATAATATCCCTCATTTAATTTAATACCAGCTCCTGCCAGTAAATGTTGCTTCTTCTGTCATTATTTCAGTACCCGGAGCAACCCTTCTTGAAATGTTATCAATCCTGCAACCACTTGCAGTTATCGAAACACTTCCTGTTAACTGAATAGAAACTTCAAATTCAGTATCGTTGTCAAGTA
>JAFCCX010000032.1 GCA_017609995.1 Candidatus Pacearchaeota archaeon
AAAAGAGTTAAGAGGTGCTGGAGTAAAAAGAGTTTCAATACCATCAGAAGGAAAAATAACAATTGGTGGTAAGAAAGCAATAGAGTTTCATCCATTCAAAGAATATTTTAGACCTAATATAGAACAGGTTACACCTTGGGGAAAGTCTTTAAAATGGAGTGTATCTGAAACCCCATCTGGAACACAAGTGATGGGGTTGTCTGCACAATGGCAACGAATGTTAGTAAGAGGACATTTTGAGAAACCAGAAGGGATTGCTAGAGCATTTAAAATTAGGCAAAGTGTTATGGGAACTGCTGCAAGAAAGACAGTTGGATTAAAAAATATACACCAAGTAAGTCATATAGGAACAAATATACTAGGAGTAACTGAATTTAAACCAAGCCTTGATATTTTTTCAGGGAAACCATTATCATTAAAACCATCTAAAATAAAAGTTCTTAGAAGTTTAGATCCTAAATTTAAATCAAAAGTTTTCTCACATGAGTTAATTCATGCGATGCACCCTTCGTGGTCAGAAGCAAAAGTGTTAGGAAGTGAACCAAAAATATCAATCCCACAGATACAGAAAGGTTTAAAAACTAAGAAATATATGAGAATATGGGGAGGGGGAACGGGAGGGATTTCTAAATCAGGATTTGTTAAATTATATCATGGAACATCTAAATCTTCTGCCAATATAATTTTAAGAGAAGGATTGAAACCAGCCACATTAACGGGATTTAATAGAAAAATTAGTGGTGGAATAAAACCTGTAGTAGAACCTTTTGTTAGCACCTCTAAAAAAATATGGGTAGCTCAAACATATGCTGGAACAAAGGGAAAGGTATTAGAAATAAATATACCTAAAAAAGAATTTAAAAAGGGATGGAAAAGGGTGCAAATTTTTGATGACCCATTTTCTTCTGCAAGCGAAAAAAATATTGCATTTAGTCAAAATATACCTAAAGAATATATATCGATAGCACAAACTAAATCTAAAATAACACCAACATATTCTTTTTCTTCGTCGTATAAATCTTACAAATATCCTAAACACACAAGAGGGATATATGCACCAACTAAATCAGGCAGTTCATTGTATAAACCAAAACGAAGTATAACATCATTATCAACACCATATATTTCTAAAAAAATATCTAAGGCAGGTTCTATCTATAAACCATCTAAATCTATTAAGACACCAAGACAACCATTATATAAAAGGTATCCAACTTATGTTCCAATAGTACCAGGAATACCACCACCATCACCTCCAAAGAAAAAACAATCTAAAAATCCATTTGGATTATTTAAACTATCACCAGGTGGATTTTATGAAGGGCGTAAACCTCCTAAGAAGAAGAAGAAAAGAAAGCTAAGCAGAACACCAAGTCTAGTAGCAATCGGCAGAGGGATCTTCGCACCAACAAAGGCAAGTGGTGAGTTTAGTTCATTGAATATTAGACCTATGATTAGGAGGAGAAAAAGATAATGCCAAAAAGAAGAAAAAGTAAGACGTTAGCAGGTCAAAGAGTTCCTGTTGAAATGGTTTTGAAAGTTAGAAAACTGCAAGAGATGATGAGAAACAAGGGAAAGAAAGTAAGTTTACAAGACACTTACAGAATGATTGCCAGGAGATTAAGACTATGAACAAGAGGGGTGATTTTACTGGTGTCTTGTTCTTTGTAGTAAGCATAGCTGCCTTTGCGATCTTCCTATTAATAATAGGTTATATTGTTCCTGAAATTATGAATCCATTGAAAGAACAAATGGGAATATCAGAAGAGATTAACAATAGTTTACAGGCAGGAATAAACATTACTCAAAATACATTACCCGTTCTTTGGTTCATTATGTTTGGTGGGTTGCTATTAGGACTATTCGTAACAGCATGGTTCATACCATCACACCCAATCTTTGCACCTATATTTGGAATACTTATGATCGTAACCATATTCGTTTCAATAGCATTGAGTAATGCTTATGAGGCATTGGCAGAACACGCAACACTTTCAAGCACAGCAGCAGAACAAGGTGCTATAGTATTTATGATGTCAAACCTTCCTTACCTTGCATTTATAATAGGAGTAGTAATATTAGTTCTTGCGTATGCGAAACCTGGAAGTTCAGGAGGTGGATCAAGTGAAGTTCCCGTATAAGTTACCACTATTTATATTAGTATTCATCTTTCTAATTCCTAGTATTCTTTCTCTAGGTGCAGAAACAAAATATGAAGATTATACTGGTGGTTCTGATACCACAACATTAGGTACTAGCACATGGAAAGCGATGACGTTTACAGTAGGAACTACAGGCACAGACAAAGCATTCAATATTAAGAAAGTTAGATTGAGTATGCAAGGTGATGGAAGCACAGGAACAACAATAGTTGGTATAAGAAATGTTGATGGTTCAGGAGAACCAATAGGAGAAGATATAGCAAATGGGACATTATCAAATGCAGACACACCAACAGGAAGTCTTACTTGGCAAGAAGTTAATATGACTACTCCAATTACATTAGCAAAGGGAACTCAGTATGCGATTGTTGTGAGGTCTGGATCTCCTACTCTTACATTAGAGCAATCGAATGCAGGAGGATATGGTGGAGGAAATGAATGGACAAGTGTAACAGCAGGTAATACATGGGCAGATAATGCACCAATAGATTTTCAATTTGAAGTATACGGCAGCACATCAGAATTTTCTATTGAAACAGAACTTATAGCACCAGCAAATTTAACAGGTGTTCTTAGTTCAGCAGTGTTTAATATTTCAAGTGGGTTAGAAGTTGTAGGTTTCTCTGCAAATATAACTAATGTTACATTATTTATTTGGAACTCTACAAATGATTTGGTTAATACTTCAAGAAGCACATTACAAACAGTTGTAACAAATACAACACTAACAAACTACACTATATTTCCTGCACCAACAATTACTGTTGGTGAATATACTTGGAACGCCGAAACTTGTTATGAAAATAATACTGCTGGTGGTTCTGGTTGTGTCTTTGCACCTAACAATCTTTCATTTACTTATGGTTTCATAAAGAACGCAGAAACATTCGATGCTTCAGTAGGAGATTTATCAACAACAGATTTTACTTTGAACCTAACTCTATCAGAAGAAATATTGTTATCAACTGTTAACTTACATTATAACGGAACAAGATATACTACAACTAGAACTGCAATAGGTGACGACCAAATATATACTTTAACAATAGATACTCCTGCAGTTCTTGCGTCTACAGCAATGACATTCTTTTGGGAAATTATACTTAAAGATGGGTTTCCTATTTCAAATACTAATACAACTGCACAAACTCAAACCATAACACCAAGTAATTTATTTGTTTGTGCCTTACCAACAGATGTAAGAGCAATAAACTTTACAATTTATAGAGAAGATGCACCAACTACATTGATAACAGCAGATAACTTTGAAGCGTCTTTTAGTTGGAAACTAGATCCTTCCTCCTCAACAACAAAGAATACTTCGATTACACTAACAGCAAAGAGTAATGTAGAAATGTGTATAACACCAAACTCTACTTTCTATGTTGATTCAACAGTAGAAGTTAGAGAGGCAGGTTACTCCACAAGAATCTTTGAGTTTAGTAACAAACAATATAACAATGTTTCAACAACTCAAAACTTATACTTATTGAATACAACAAGTTCAACGTCATTCATATTATTTGTAAGAGATAGTGCATTTATTCCTATTTCAGAAGCAATAATTGAAGTAGAAAGACTTATTGTTGCTAATAATACTTATATTTTAGTAGAATCTGCAAAGACAGACCAGAACGGAAAGAGTGTAGGGCATTTCTTAACAGAAGATGCGTCTTATAGGTTCAAAGTTTATGTAGATGATTCATTAAAACTTACAACTCTTCCAGGAAAAATAGTGTGCGAATCAGAACCATGCACCGTAACATTAACATTACCTGCAGATGTAGGAGATGGGTTGGATAACTATGAACCAATACAAAATTTAGTTTCTACACTAACTTATGATAAGACAACACAAATTGTTACTTATACTTATACTGATACAGACACAACAGCACAAGGTGGAAGGTTGGAAGTTATACATTGGGATTATGGTAATGTTTCTCAAACAGTAGTTTGCAATACAACAAGCACAGAAGTATTAGGAAATATTCAATGTGATTTAAGTGCTTTCCAGAATGGAACTTACCTAGTTAATGCTTATAATAATAGGGTTGATGCACCAAATAAATTAGACAAAAGGATAATAGTTGCTAAGATTAGAGATATTATTGGTATGATTGGAGATGATGGTTTGCTATGGACGGCATTTTTAGTTGTGGCTATTGTTATGGTGGGTCTATTTAAACCTGCCATAGCAATATTCTTTGCTGTTGGTGGTGTTTTCTTGATGTCTTTGGTAGGAATAGCCAGTATTTCAACAGTTTCTTTAATATCTATAGGGGTAATAGGAGTTATATTCCTCTGGGAGATGCGTAAATGATGAAAAAAGGAGTGGTTTTGTTAAGGAATATTATCTTTATGACCTTACTATTTGGTGCAGTAATGGCTATGGGAACTATTTTTGTTAATGACATGGCTACAGAATACAGTAATACTGATATGGAAACACAGTTTAATAGTGATGAAGCAAGTGGTCTAGGTAGTTCTGTTTCTGGGAGAATTAATACTTCTATTGCAGGAATGAGAGAAGCGTCTGAACCACAGGAAGAAGGGAAGTCTGGACTTATTGGTGCGTTCAACACTTTAGGAGGTGTTTTAACTGGAGCTTCTACTATTATATCTGCAGTATTTAGAGCTCCTATTATAGCTGGTGATGCAATAGAAATTCTTATGAATAGTATGGCTGTTCCTACTGTTCTTTCTGCGATCATAAGTAACTTTATAATTTTAGTTCTTTATGCTATTATAATATTTGGAGTTATAACTGCAGCATTAAGAGGAGGAAAAGTATAATGACATTCGCACCACCATCTGGAAACTTTACATCCTTTACAGGATTCTTTGAATACATGAACGCAACCATCGCAGGATGGTTCATGCCTGGATTAGTAATTGCTTTCTTTCTAATAATAGCTATTAAGTTATTGTATAGTCAAAATTCTGTATCAAGAAGTTTTGGAACAGCAGGGTTCATGACAATATTTATAATCTTCACTGGTATAGGTATTGTGTGGATGCACGTAGAAAATACAACAGGGGTGCAATGATAAATAAAATCTTACTTAGTTTACTTGTAGTCTTAATTTCAATTAGTATAGCTGGTGGTATTGATGTTGTAGATAGGGATAGAGATATAGACTTTGGAGTATTTATTCAAACACCAATTCAAACAGGAGGAAGTGTTGCACCAGGAACAACTACAGATACTAACGCAACAACAGAATGTACTGGTGCAGAAGTTTTATTAGGTAACTCTTCATGTCAAAGTACAGCTCCATTCTTAGCAGCGGCAGGAACGGATACAGATACCAACGCTTCAACAACTTGCACAGGTGGAGAAGTATTATTAGGAAACACAAGTTGCCAGAACATTGTAGACTTTTTAACAGGCGGTGCTGACACTCAAAAAACAACAGATTTTTTCTATGTTTATAATGATTCAGATACTATTTATTTCAATGAAACACAACTAAATGAAACAATAGAAAATAGAATAGCGTCGGTAACTTATAGACCTGTAAGTATGAATGTAACAGGAGGAACTTTAGATGTAGGAAACTTCACAGACCTTTGGTATACTAAAGATGGTTTTAATGTTAACATTTCAGAAGATAGCGGTGCTCCTCCTGTCTTAGAAGTAATCATAAACTATAGTGGTGTTATTGATTTTAATACAGTAATTCTAAGAGAACTTTATAAAGGTGGAGCAGGTCATGAAATAGTTATTGGTCTTTATGATTTTGACGGTGGAGTTTATGAAGAAGAGTATGGTGATATAACAGACATGGATGATTATGCCTTTAGTATTTTTAATGTTCTCGATTCCGACGACCATATACAAAATGGAGTAGTAAGTTTAAGATTAAGACATGAACAAAATGGTATTTCAAACCATGATTTATCTATAGATTATGCTGTATTAGTTGATGGTTTTTCTACGATCACAACAACAGACCACGATAGTTTAAGTGGTAGAGATGGCACAGAAAACCATCCTTGGGCTATGGATGCTGCTGCAACTAGGAACTTTACAGGCAACTTATTCATGGACACGGGAGGGTATAATTTCACAGCAAATTGGTTATTTGGATTTCTTAATTGGAGTTACTTACAAAATATTCCTTCTTATGTAAAAGATTGGAGTTTACATTTTACACATCTCTCTAATTTCACAGACGATATACTTTGGACTTCAGACTTTAATGATACTTTTGATGAGAGAGATACAGACACAATTTCAAACGAAACTGATTTAATTAATTCAGTAAACACAACAGCAAATATAGAATCTTTAAACTTTGTGCAAGGTTCACATTTAGTAGATATATTTATTAATGATTCCGAATTGCCTCTTGCCAATCTAACCCTACCTTATTGTGGAAATATTACTGGTGCAGTATCAGACCTTTGCACAATAGTTGATACAGATACCACTTACTTCCCTATAGACCAAGACGTAAATATAACTTCTAACGTAACATTTAACAATATTACTATGGGTGGTGGAAGTATATCAACCAATGGTTCTTGTCTATTTATGAAGTGGGGAACTTCAGAGATTGGGGTTTGTTTATAATGGACAAAAAAGAAATAGGACAGAAGTTATATGAATGGTTTGAAACAGACGATAACATTTGTTCAGGTAGTGATGAATGTTGCATAAAAGAATGTGATTTATGTCTTAATTGTTTTAATAAATTATGTAAGAAGTTTGGATTGAAGTATGCGAATGGAGAAGTGGTAGAGAAATAATCTGCAATTCTATATACTGGGGAATAGATACATTTATATACTTTATATATCTAATATATTCGGTATAAAATGGATACAAACGCTACATCAATAAGAGTAACAAAAGAGTTCAAATCTAGGTTAGCAACTCATGGACAATTCGGAGAGAGGTTTGAAGATATTTTAATTAGACTTCTTGGAGATAAGTTTATGAATACAGCGACAGGCGATAGGGATACAAAAGTTTATTCTAGAGGTGATGTTGATAGTAAGAAGACAAAACGTTCACATAAAACAGGGAATTTACCGACGGAGGATAAAGCATGAAGCAGAGGGTAGGATTGATACAAGTAGATGGAAAAATGCCAAACTTAGCTTTAATGAAACTAGCAAGATGGCATAAGGATCAAGGAGATGACGTTAGAGTGGTTGATATTTCTGGGTTTGGTTTTAATAAGATTTACGGTTCTAAGATATTCATGGGCGGTTCTGGTTATGATCTAAAACAAAAACTACCGAAGGAGATAGAGGAGTTAGTCCCAGACTATGAGACTTTTAATTTAGATTATTCTATTGGATTTACTTCGAGGGGATGTATAAGGAACTGCGGTTTTTGTATTGTCAAAGAGAAGGAAGGAGAGTTTAAAGACGACAGCATGAGTTGGATAAAACATTCTAAAGTCGTTCTTCTCGATAATAATTTCTTTGCTTCTAAGATGTGGAGAGAGAAGTTACAATATTTTATAGATAATAAAATGAAAGTTAATTTCACTCAGGGATTAGATATTAGATTAATGGATGAAGAGAAAGCGGAAATGTTATCAAGAGTTGATTTTTGTAATTCTAATTTTACGCAAAAGAGAATCTACTTTGCTTTTGACCACCCAGCTTTGGAACAAATA
>JAFCCX010000033.1 GCA_017609995.1 Candidatus Pacearchaeota archaeon
TAAGTTTTCCAATACATCGAAAAGTTGATTTTTATAAATATATTGTCTAGAGAACACAAAGCTTTTTAGGTAGTTATGTTAAAGAATAATATGGAAAAGATAGAACTTTTTAATATATTTAAAACAGACACACTATGTAGTAGAGAGAGCGTACAACGAATTTTTAGAGCAACACCAAATAAAGAGTTCATCATTGATTTTAGAAAGATTGTGTTTATTTCTAAATCATTCGCACATGAATTATTAGATACAGTATATACTAAAAAGTTGACTGTTGATTTTGTTAATATGAGTGATAATGTGGAGACTATGCTGAGAGTTGCATATATTAAGCCAAAAATCGAGCTCAAAATGAACAATGTAGTGAACTTAGCAACTTGTTGTTAATTACTTCAAACTCTCCTCAACAATTTTAATCTTTTAAGCAATTCCGCCTCAGAATTGACATTAAAGTTTCTTCATAAGAGGAATAAGAAATACAAATACAATCACTAAAATTATACCCATAACCCATCCACGCTCATATGTAAGTACACCAATATTGAATAGAAAAGTAAGCATAGCAATAGTTATCATAATTTTAGCTAATCTATGTGATTCTCTAGAAATTTTTTGTGATTCTTTAGAGAATTTTTTTAGAGATTTAGTTAATTCTTTAACTGCTGGTGTTGCTGATGAACTATAATGAATTGCCATTTTACTTAGAATAATGGAAGATTCTCTAAGTTATTTGTTGGTTTTTCATCTTTAAATGTCCGAATATATTTCTTACCTTCACGAAGAACTACTCGAACAGGTATTTCGTCATTACCAACCTTAACTACGAACTTAATATTATTCTCAATATGTTTTACTACTTCTCCTACTGAAAATTCATCAGATAACGTCTTTACACGAATGATAACACCGTCTTCTTTTCGTACCTTTTCGATAAAATATTTAGTATATTTAAGCATTTTTACCTTATCATTTAAAAAATGTGATTTATAACAATTTATTTGCTTTAATTGGGTAGACAATTCTGAGCCAAAAATGACATACGTAAGCCCAGAATAATTAAGTTTATATAATATAATTTCGCAAATTTGTTATGCCAGAAGATGATTATGATGAGTTTGAAGAAGAAAAAACTGTGAAACGTAAGAAAAGAAGAGTTAATCCCAAAAAATTATTTATTGTTAGTGGCGGATTTCTTGCCGTAATTGTTATAATCGCGCTTGTTATTGGTTTTACTAGTGGAGGAGTAACTGGTGCAACAGTTGCTAATCTTGAACCAGAATGTCATGAAGAAATACAAGAGTATAATGAAACAACCCTGCAACCAGAAGCAGTTCCACAAGAAAAATGTGAGACTGGATACTTAAGATATAATACTCGTTGGCAAACAGCTACAACAGACTGTTTACACTATGAATGTGCTGAATCTGTTAAAGAATGTCTAGAATGGAATTTCTGGCATACTACTTGCGAGCAGGAAGTAACTAATTGTGTAAGAGAAGAATGTTCTAGTTTCAGATTGAATTGTGGTCTAAAAATTAGTAACACAGATACAGAAAGTGGAAGCTGGTCTTTGGATGGGCATATCATTTATGGTAGTGCAGACATGTTTGTTAGAACAATAACAAAACAAATTCAACCAATGAGTGAAGCAACTTTCTCCTGGACTTATACCACCTCTACCGACGTACCTTTTGCTTGCGATTATAAAAACATGAAGATTCCAACAAAAGAAAGTTGTCATACTGAGATGATATATACAGATATGCCTAAAACAGAAACAAAATATCGAACAGTGGAAGTTTGTGATTGATGAAAAAAAGAGAATATGAAGTTAAAGAAGTTATTTTTGAAAAATGCCCTATTTGTGGAAAGGGTAAAGTTGAAACTAAAGAATCTACAAAGCTTTTTGGTCTTATAACCTCTGATGAAACTAGTTGTGATAAATGTAATGCAGAATTTATAGAAGAGGATGAAAAAGGAAATGAACGTACTTTTAGCTTGAATTTATCAAACTCTGATCAAAAGAGTAAATATGAAGATAAGACTTTGAAAATTAGCGAATGGAAACGAGGTAAGTCTGATTTTGATGTTTGTATCGAGAAAGGTATTCTTCCAAAAGCGAAGATACTTGGTTTAAAAGTTATATTAAAACCTAACGAGGAAACTCATTGGTATTCTGCAGCAGAGATGAAAGAAGAACGTGCAGTAAGACATGCAAGTTTTGGTAGAGTAAGAGTTGCAAAAGGAATATATGTCGGTGGAAGTCGAGGAGAATCTCATGGAGAGTTGCGCACTATTGATAGTGGTGATCTATTATTAACGAATCAACGTTTAATCTTTAATGGTAATATGCGAAACATTGAATATAAGCTTGATAAAATAGTATCTGTTCAAGAATATGCTGACGGAGTAGAGATTGGTTCTACTAGTCGGAAGAAAGTTCAAGTATATATTGTAGACGAACCACATAAATGGGCTGGATACATTAAGCTTGCTGTTCAGAAGTACTACACAAGTAAATTAAAAAAGAAGAAGAAATAGAGGTTAACCGCTAGATCGGAGGGTTTTTAAGTTTTATTTAGTAAGAGTAATATATGGTAGAAGAATTAGCATATAGTACTGATGAAGAACGGAGCCAGCTAATTGAAGATGTTCTAAGTAAGGAAAGATCAATTGAAGAATGGAAAGAAATATGTCTTGGTGAACCTTCACACGGAATTAACGGAGTATATATTCCGGACCGAGTAATACTTTATCCACACGGGGCTGACTTAAAAGATTCAATAGTTTATGCAAGAATAAGAGAAGGTTATTCTTTAAGACGAGTGCTTGGATGGATTCATGATCATGATCCAAGAGAGTTCTTACTTGCGCGTATTATGGAGCATGAAGGTCTTACAGACAGAGTTGGTCCTGGTTTTACATGTGGTTTAATAGTAGGTGCAAGTAAAAAACCCGAATCAAGAGTAGCAACCGAAGCTTAGAACTTACTTAGCTTTTGTGTAACCTTGAGCAACCGCCTCACTTGCAGAGCTGAAACAAATCCTGTTTTCTTCTTTGATTGCACGGGCGTAACTGGATGCACAGTCGTGGAAGAGATTGCTGTTCTTTGAGCCGATAAAGTCTGTTCCAATTGGGCAACCAAGTTCTAGACAAACCATTGTTCCAGATGTTATCATAACTTCTTCATCATTACTGACAATACCTTGTTCTGTTCGCCACTCTCCAAGAAAACCATAAATAGCAAACATTAAGCCAAAAGCAATTAAGACAATAATAAATATACCAAATTTTTCAAGAGTTTCTCTCCTCTCGATTTCACTAAGCATTATACTCTACCCACCACTTTAGTTAAGGCCTTTTCAATCTTGACAAAACCCATTAGAAATGCGCCAAGAATCATCATTACAAGATAGATTTTCCAGTATTTGATAGAATCTAAAATCAGCAAGTCATAAAGCCACTTGCTTGCACCTACTAAAGCAAAAATCACTCCGACAGCACTTAGAACATAATCTTGCTTGTCAGTTTTTTCCATGACTTGTTTACTCGAGAATATTATTTAAGGGTTTTGAATTATTAATCATCAGTTTCTCTTTTGATTCGTCGTAAAGCATTATCATACCCATATTTACCATCTTCATAAGCTTGATCACTAGCTCCTCTAGCATGCTCATAACCATGTCTACCATCTTCATAAGCTTGATCACTAGCTCTCGCTGCTTCTTCATAGCTACGACGCTTTTTCGGGTCAACTAAATCATCAATCATATTTCTGTCTCACAGTAAAATCTTAAAAACGCTTTGAAAATCTTTCTTTTATTTTCTACCAACCCAGAAGCAAAAGATAGAATATCTTGCTTAATTGAACTTACTTTTTGAGGTATTGTTTCAGAAGTTATTGGAGTAAAGAAACCTTTGTTATATACTGTAAGTAAAAGAACATTCAAATGGCCGTTCTGTATATCTTCCTTATACTCATTTAAATCTCTTTCAATATCTGCTAGCATTTGCCTTGTATGCAATGGATCAGCTAGATCTAATCCAGTAAAGAGCCTTAGAATTAATGAATATCCAAAAGCATCAGCAGCTCTCCAAGAGATATATGTTTCTATTTCCTCGTCACTGACATAAGCCTTCTCCCGCACCTTTCTCTCCAACTCTTTTTCTACTGCAAAAAACTGAGTAGAATACTCTTCCTGTCTCTTTACTTTTTCTTGATCTTCTGGAGAAAAGTAACTCAGCAATATTTCTCTTTGACTCTGAGCTTCAGATAAGTATTCTTCATTATCTGTTTCGTAATATAAATCTAATAAACAAGCAAATCTTCCAGCTGTTCTAACAGCTTCTGAAACCTTTTTGCTCAGGCTTTCATCATGAGTATAATCAAGTGCTATTCTTCCAATAAGATCTGGATTTTCTAACTTTTTATCAATTGTAGAAATAACATCTTCCATCTTACTTCTTGTAAGTAAAATCTTAAAAACGTTTTGAAATCCTGCTAGAATTTAGCTTTTGCTGGTTTTGTCCAATCGTATTGGATGACACTTGTTGGAGTTAAGTTGTATGACTCAAATAAATCTTGGCTAAGTTCATCTTCCCAACCACCATCACTCATAAGAATTACAAGCTGCTCTCTTACATTTTCTCTAATTGTGTTTTCAGTTGTCCAAAATTGTAAGTCTGCAATAAGACCTGGAAGAACTTTACCAATAAGTTCTTTAGGCTTCATTTTTAGGTCTTTAATAACAGCTTTTCTAGTTATACCTGCACCAAGAATTGGATCATCTTTTAAGATATCATGTACATAGCGAGAATAGTCAGCTTGTTTTTGAAAAGATCTTGTTCAATAAGAGTATCAAGCTCACCAATTGAATGATTTAGAATTCTTACTCTGTTTTTTTGTTGTGGAGTTAAGCGCTTTTTAGCTAACAATTCCTCACGTATTCGTACTGCTTTGTTATATCCTTCAAACAGTTCTTCTTCAGAATAAACAAATTCAGTTTCATTTCGCGACTCTACATAAAATGGAATTGCTGCTAAATTGACCCACGCAGCGGCCAAGCTATGAATATACGCTTTATAGAATCTATCTACTTTTGTTTTTGGCTCTTTTTTTACAAACTTGTTTTTTAGATGAATACCCATTAAACCAGAAACATCTGTTAGTTCTATTTTACCAAAATAGTCAAAAGGTTCTTTAGCATTTCTTGAAACAATACCAATACCATCAAATGGTCCTACTGTATTACCAGTCATACCAAAACTTTGTTCTATGTTATCTATTTTTCCTTCTAAATTAAGAAACTCTGTTTCCTGAACACTAAAATTTAATCTAAAAGGCGGAGTAAAATGATGTGCAAAGGTAGCACTGTTTGTTTCAGGTTGAATCTTAACTCCAGATAGATTTAATGGTGATTTGTATAATGCTTGTCCGTATTCAAGCATTTTTATGATACCATGATTTGATTTGTAGAACTCAATAAACTCAACAGCAAGCTCTGGTGAAACTGGATCCATTCCACTAAAACCTTCTTTCATACCAACTGAATCTGGATTCTTCCTTACAGTGATTGTTTCCTCACCATATTTGACTGGGCCAAAAACTTGCCACACACTATCTATTAGATATCTTTGCTTTCTACCAATATCTACATCAATAACTCCATGAGCTTCTTTCTCATCTACAAATTTAGCAAGTGGAAGACGCAAAATCGGTTCCAAGCCAAGTTCTTCTGCAACTACAAAATCTCTAAAAGCAGATTCTCCGCAAACGAGCTGACCTTGAATTTCATGAGGATATCTGAACCATGTTTTGTTAGCTACAGCATCCCCCCAACCATACTCTGTAGTTATATGTCTAAGAAATAACTCTCTTGCTCGCTCTTTCTTATTGCTGCCTACTTTAGCCTCAATGTCATCAGCAATCCTTCTAGCAAATTGAATAGTCTCTTGTGGCCACTGCATTTTAGTACTCTCTAAAATTCTGTGAGATCTTCTAGACCGCCACTTGGTGCAGATCCAGTATGTGATCGGTGTCTCTTAGTTTCTTTAGTTGGAACTTTATTCTCATCAACAAGATTATAACTAAGAAAAGCTTTGAATCCTTCATCTTCTGAATCAATCTTAACACCAATACCTTTGTAATCTTCAGGAACTTCAGTTAAGCCTAAGCCATCAAGTTCAACTGGATGAGGTAATTTCTCAGCAGCTGCTTCTAAAGCTTCCCTCTCACTAGGGCCTCTACCTGTAATAACGTGTCTATATTTTCTTGGCATCTTACTATTAAAGAGAAAAGAAAGCCTAATAAATGTTTTGACTAGCGAAGTATTTTTAATGTCGGTTTTTTTAGGTGAAATTATGGTTAGAAAAGAAGGACTTGATGAGAAGATTACAACTATTCAAGTTGTTGATGGTAATGTTAGGTGTCCTGTAATTGGTGCAATAGTTCCACTTATTGGGAACTGTTTAAATCCTTCTAAAGACGGAATACTTGAAACCTTTAAATGTGAAGAATATTGTCACTTTGTTCGGCGTGTATCAGATTGTGGCGATGATTTTGAATCACAAGCTATAGAAGTTTTCTGTTCATATCCTTCAAAGTTGGATCCGTAGAAGAGTTTTTATCTGTTAATGTTCCTAAGAAATCATGAAAAAAGAATACTTGATAGTTTTAGCTTTGGTTGGTATTGTTCTAGTTAGTGGATGTATTGAAGCTAGTGGAAATATTGAAGTTAATATCAACGAAGGCGGGGATGGAAAAGAAGTTGTTGCAGAAACAGACACTAGCAAAATCTATTATTTTGATCAGGAAGGCGGAAAAGGAAAGCTAGTTGTAGACAAATCAAGTGATCTTGCTGAACTTGATATAGATCTGTATCTCGATGAAGCTCAGCAAACAAAATCCCAGCTTAACCAAGGCTGTAAAGTATGGTCGCTTTTCTTCAATAAGGAGTTACTAGGCCAAATGGGAGCTCAACCATTAGGTGAATTAGAAACAATAGATCAAGGGACAATTACTCTAAGCGAATTCACATTTGAAGAGATAACAATGAACTTCTATGACAAAGTGGACAAAGGAGCTGTAGCAAAATGCAAGATAACTGGCTACGGTGAAGAAAACATAAAGACAACATACTACCAAGAGATTCCTGAATAGAAAGTTTGAAAGCAGTAACCGTAATGTTTATAAAGCTATTTTTTAAAGTACATTTAACATATTTATGGAGTTAAAATGGCAGAAAAACCACATCTGAACATTGTATTTATCGGTCACGTAGACCATGGTAAGTCTACCACAGTTGGTCGGCTTTTATACGAAGCAGGCGCAATTGACGAACAGACAATAAGAAAATTGAAAGAAAAGGCAGCCGAACTAGGTAAAGCCGGTTTCGAGTTTGCATTTGTTATGGACAAGGTTAAGGAAGAGCAAGAAAGAGGACTGACAATTGACCTAGCATATAAGAAATTCGAGACGCAAAAATTCGCATTCACAATTATTGACGCTCCAGGACACAAGGACTTCATTAAGAACATGATTACAGGTACATCTCAAGCAGATGCAGCTGTTTTAGTTGTTGCAGCAAATGATGGAGTTATGGAGCAAACAAAAGAACACGCTTTCTTAGCAAAAACACTTGGCGTAAGTCAATTAATCATAGCTGTTAATAAGATGGATATGGTTAAATTTGACGAAGCAAAATTCAACGCAACAAAGGATGAAGTTTCTAAACTTTTAGCTGGAATTGGCTACAAAGTAGATGAAATTCCTTTTGTTCCAATTGCTTCACTACCCGGAGAAAATATTACAAAGAAAACTACAAACATGGATTGGTACAAGGGTAAAACACTATTAGCATCATTAGATGACCTAACAGCACCTGAAAAACCAACTAATCTTCCATTAAGAATGCCTGTACAAGATGTATATACAATTACAGGTATTGGAACTGTTCCAGTTGGTAGAATTGAAACAGGTATCATGAAGGTTGGAGACAAAATTGTTGTTAACCCAAGTGGAAAAACTGGTGAGCTGAAATCTATTGAGATGCATCACGAACAGATGAAGCAAGCAGAGCCAGGAGACAATGTTGGTATCAATATTAGAGGTCTAGGAAAAGAAGATATCCGAAGAGGAGATGTTCTTGGAACAGCAAATAACCCGCCAACTGTTGCAAAAGAATTTACAGGTAAGATTATTGTTCTAAACCACCCAACTGTTATGACTGTTGGTTACACACCTGTATTCCACATAAACACAGCACAAGTTTCTTGTAAGATTAAGAAAATCAATAGCAAGATTGATCCAAAAACTGGCGCAGTACTAGCAAAGAACCCAGACTTCCTAAAGAATGGTGAAGCTGGTGAAATTGTAGTTGAGCCAACAAAACCAACTTGCATTGAGAAACAAACTGACATTCCGCACTTGTCAAAGTTCGCTATCCGAGATATGGGTAGAACTGTAGCAGCTGGAATGTGTGTCGATTTAGTAAAGAAAGATTAAGTTCTTTCTTTTTCTTATCTTTTATCAAAACATTTTAATGCTTTTAGTGAGTAATATAAAACATGGGATTAGAGGATGATAAACTACTACCTTCTGAAGATCAAGATCTAGCTGAAACAATACAAAGATTAATGGCTGTTGAAGAAGAACGTAAGAAGTTAATAAAAGAAGTTAGATTTTTAGATGATGGTCGGTATTGGAGTGATGCAGAAAAAGCATACCATCCTCCAAGACATACACCAGAACGAGACCCAAAAGAAGTTCCGCTGTATGCATAACCTTTTTAAAGCCAATATTATAC
>JAFCCX010000034.1 GCA_017609995.1 Candidatus Pacearchaeota archaeon
ACATGAGATAAAAGAATCTCTACGTGGAGCAGATATGATTTTCTTATGCGGCGGAATGGGTGGAGGCACTGGAACAGGTGCAGGACCAGTAGTAGCCCAAGCAGCTAAAGAAATGGGTGCAATTGTAATTGGAGTAGTTACAATGCCATTCACAATTGAAAAAGCAAGAATTGACAAAGCTGAATGGGGTCTTAAACAATTAAGACAAGTTGCTGATACTGTTATTGTAATTGATAACAATAGACTTGTTAACATTGCAGGAAATCTACCAATCCAACAATCATTTGCAGTAGCAAATGAACTAATGTCAACTATGATTAAAGGAATTGTAGAAACAATCGCAGTTCCAAGTCTGATAAATCTGGATTTCGCAGATGTAAAGGCAATCATGACAAGCGGTGGCGTTGCAGTCATCGGAATTGGTGAGTCAGACTCAGACAACCGAGTTGATGAAGCAGTAAAGAGAGCTCTTACAAATCCATTACTAGATGTCAAATATGATGGAGCACATGGAGCTTTAATTCACATCACAGGTGGTCCAGATCTTCTATTAGAAGAAGCTGAGAGAGTCGGTTCTCTAGTAACAAATAGCTTAGACGCAGAAGCAAATGTCATCTGGGGCGCAAGAATTGAAGAAGAGATGAGAAACAAGCTTCGAGTTATGACAATCATAACTGGCGTACAAAGCCCATTTGTACTAGGTAAAATGGACTTAGCTAAACCATCACCACAAGCAGTCCAACTAAATAACGAACTCGGAATCGAGATGATCTAGAAATAGATTATCATAATCCAAATAAGCACCTCCGAAGTTGTTTCCCGTGGTGGACACACTGCAGCGCATCTAGCGCTGTCAGTGTGCTTCTTAACTTTTTTATAAAATAATCAATAGAACTAAAGTTTTCTAAGCTTCTTTGCAGTTTTCTTTATTACTCGCTTAACTTTCTTTACTGTTCTTTTAGTTTTCTTAGAAGCTGTTTCCATTGCTGGCTGATCAAGAGGTCTCCGCTGTGAGTTATCCCACTCATTAAAATAAGTAATGTCCCAGATAGAGTGTTTTGGTTGCCCTCTTATTTTTCTATCTGCATAGCCAAAAACAATAATTGCATGAATATCAATATTATCTGGAATAGCTAGCATTCTTCTTACTTTATTATCTGCAAATCCGCCAATCCAAGCACTTGAAACACCTAAACCAGTAGCTGCAATTATCATATTTTCAATTGCTGCTGCTGTATTTTGAACAGAGTAGAACTCTCCTTTTCTACCATACCATCTTTTAACTTGTCTAATATCTGAACAAATAACAATATGAATTGGTGCTTTGGCAATCCAACGTTGATTTAAACAAGCATCAGCGAGCTCTTTTCTTTTATCTTCATCATCAACTACAACAAATCTCCAGTTCTGGAGGTTTCCAGATGATGGTGCTCGTCTGCCTGCATCTAAAATCTCATTAAGAACTGGGTCTGGAATAGATCTGATTCGAAAATGTTTGCAGGTTTTTCTTAGTTTGATAATCTCTCCAACCTTAACCATTACAAATGTTTTTAAGGTTATAATAGCATATAAACTTTATGAAATATAGCGAATTGGCTACGGTTTATGAAGAGCTGATTTCAACTACAAAGATGCTTGAAAAAACAGCTATTCTAGCCAAATTCTTGGGAAAAGTAAGTACTAGTGAGCTAGAAAGCATAATGCTGCTCCTAGAAGGCAGAGTCTTTCCAGAGTGGGACGCCTCTGAGATAGGCATAGGCACCCAATTAGCTATCAAAGCAATTGCCTCTGCATCTGGAAATTCAATTGATAAAGTTAAATCTGAATGGAAGCGAATTGGTGACCTTGGTGATGTTAGTCAAAATCTGCTAAAAAGCAAGACGCAAGCTACATTATTCAGCCAGCAACTAACTGTAAAGAAAGTTATTGAAAATCTTCAGAAACTAGCTGAACTTGAAGGCAAAGGGACAGTTGACAAAAAGGTTGGTCTGCTAAAAGAGCTATTATCTTCTGCTAATCCTGTTTCAGCTAAGTATATTGTAAGAACTTGCCTTTATGACTTAAGAATTGGAGCTGGGTCTGGTATTATCAGAGACTCGCTTGCTCAAGCATTTGATGTTGAAAAGGAAGCTGTGCAAACAGCTTATGATTTAACAAGTGATTTTGGCTTGGTTGCAAAAACAGCTAAAGAAAAAGGTATTTTAGGTCTTAAGAAGCTTAAGATTAACACTGGAACTCCAATCAAAGTTATGTTATATAAAAAAGTAGAAGATGCAGAAGAAGCTTTCAATGTTGTTGGAAAACCAGCTGCATTTGAGTACAAATATGATGGTTTCCGGCTTCAGATTCATAGAAAAGGAAGTAAAATCTCTTTATTTACTCGAAGACAGGAAGATGTTACAAAACAGTTCCCAGATGTTGTCAAAGCAGTTAAGGAGAGTGTCAAATCAACAAATTATGTTATTGATTCAGAAGTTATTGGTTTTGACCCAAAAACAGGAAAGTGGAGACCTTTCCAGCAGATTTCTCAGAGAATCAAAAGAAAATATGATATTGTTGAGATAGCAAAGAAAGTTCCTGTAATTGTAAATGTTTTTGATCTCATTCATTTGAATGGTGAAGATTATGTTAACAAACCATTTAAAACTAGAAGAAAAGCACTTGAAAAAGTTATCAAAGAGCAGAATAACAAAATCATGTTAGCTGTTCAGATTATAACAGATAAGAAAACTGAAGCTGATAAATTCTATGCAAAATCACTTTCTCGCGGAAATGAGGGTGTTATGGCTAAAAATCTTGAAGAGATTTACAAACCAGGTTCTCGAACAGGTTATGGTGTTAAAATCAAACCAACAATGGAGAATTTGGATTTAGTTATTGTTGGAGCTGAATGGGGCAAAGGTAAAAGAGCAACTTGGTTATCTAGTTTCTATCTTGCTTGTCTTGATAATGGTGAATTCAAAACAATTGGAAAGATGGGTACTGGAATCAAGGAAAAAGAAGAGCAAGGAACAAGTTTCAATGAGATTACTCAGCTACTTAAGCCGTTAATACTTGGTGAGAAAGGAAAAACAGTCAAGGTTCAGCCAAAGATTGTTGTTGAAGTTGCTTTTGAAGAGATTCAGAAGTCTACTAAGTATACATCTGGTTTTGCTCTGAGGTTTCCTCGATTAGCTCAGCTTAGAATAGATAGAAAACCAGACGAATCTGATACGCTAGCGCGAGTTAAGGCCTTATTTTCAACACAACGAGGCCGTTAAATTACATCTTTTAATCGTTATTTCTGATATGGAACAGTGTTTCAGAATAGTGTTCCCTTTGTGGAACATAGTTTCATAAACAAAACACTTAAATTACAATAATGTTCTCTATATCTATGGAAAAACCAAAGCTTCTCTCAAGCTTGTTTGACGAAAAAACAGTTCTAGTATTACAAAGAATCCTTCCAACAACAGATATCTTCTACTTAAGAGATGTATCAAGAGAATCTGGTGTTAGTTTAGCTACAACTTATCGAATTGTGCAAAAATTAGCAAGTTTATGCCTAGTTGAGAAGCAGATTCAAGGCAAGTTCAACTATTACAAAATTATCAAAGATTCTCCAGTTTATGATGAAATCTATGAGCTAATAATTGGAACAAAACCTGACCAACTTAAGACTCTAGCCCGGGCCTTAGCTCAAGAATTTGGCTCAGAAGTGCAAGTCTTTGTTGATAAGAAAAAAGGTGTTCTAATTGTTGGTGATGCAGACAAAAATCAAGTAAATGATATTGCAAGAAACACAGATATTAAAACAATGGTTGTATCAACTGAGCAATTCAGTCAGATGCGCGACATGGGATTAATTTCTTCTGAAGATTACAACGAAGTCCTATAGTTCCAAGAGAAACCTTCTATTATCTGAATTACCAAACAAAGTATTATATACCGATGATAGTATCTAGTGGTAAGTGTAACAACTAGCTTACACTCTTGAGGAATAATATGATAGTTAATGAAGAATTCCTAAGCAAACTTCGTAGGTCATTTAATCTAAACTTGTATGAAGTTAAGTTATGGACTGCTCTTTTATCACGTGGAGTATCAACAGCAGGAGAACTTTCTGACATTGCAGATGTTCCAAGATCAAGAACATATGATGTTTTAGAAAGTTTAGAACGAAAAGGATTTGTAATTGTTAAACCAGAGAAACCAATTAAGTACATGGTAATTTCACCATCTGAAGTTCTTACTCGCGTAAAGAACAGACTAGAAGAATTAGCTAAAGAACGATCTAACCGTTTAGAAAAACTTCACACATCTGATATTCTTAATGAATTAGAATTGCTTTACAAACAAGGAATTGAACCAATGCAACCAACTGATTTCTCAGGAACATTAAAAGGCCGGCACAATCTTTATGATCACATCAGCTTGCTTGTAAAAGAAGCTGAAACTTCAATTAATATTATGACTACAGAAGAAGGTTTTATAAGAAAAGTTCGAACTTTAAAATCTCTTTTTGAAAGAGCAAAAACAAAAGGTGTCCAAATTAGAATTGCAGCACCAATTACTGAACAAACAAAAGAACTTGTTGAAAATCTTAAAGGAATTGCAGAGGTTAGAAACATTAAAGATATTACATCAAGATTCTGTTCTATAGATGGAAAACAAACTATGTTTATGCTTTTAGATGATGCAGATGTCCATCCAACTTATGATATTGGTTTATGGGTTACTTCACAGTTCTTTTCAAAGGCCTTAACAACCATGTTTAACAATGCTTGGGCTACTGGAACAACTGATGTACAAGCAAGTAAACCAACACCACAACCTGAATCTGAAGTTAAACCTGTTGCTGAATCTAAAGAACTAATTGATTAATATTCACTTGGATATTGAACTACTTCTGCTAAAATAAAATCTTGCTCTTCTACAGGAGCTTCCTTTGGTTGTGGTTTATCTAACAAACCAAGTAAACTTCCACCTAATCT
>JAFCCX010000035.1 GCA_017609995.1 Candidatus Pacearchaeota archaeon
AGATTTAGAAATAATAGAGATGAAAACAAAAACTAAAAGAGTGGACGGAATAAAAAGAATTAAAAAAAGAATAGATAAACTTAAAGTATAACTAACTTAAAACATTATGATAAAAGGATCGCAACCACAACAATTTCTAGCTAATATTAATTCGTTTTTAGATGGATATTATTCATCTCCTGCTGAAGTTAGACAAGATGCAGAGAGCTTTGTATCATCTATAAAATCACATAGGAACTATCAAGACTTTCCTGATATTGTAGAAGCTATGGAGAAGTTTGAAGGATTAAAGGCAGCAGCTCCCCCGCCTCCTCCACAGGCAGCGATGAATATATTGCATCAACTTAACAAGGGTATTGATTATACCACTTATAAAGCTTTAACACCTGAACAGATCACTCAATATGAGGGTCAGTTTAAACAAATAACAGGTAGAGATTTTAATGAATACAGACCGCCAAATGTTACTAAGAATGCTCAAGGTCAATGGCTGTCAAATGGAAAAGAATATTCAACTTATGGCGAAGCGATAGGTGCAATTAAAACTGATTACGATAAAGCTTTTGCAGGAACACCAGAGAAACCAGAAGGAGAATTTATTGGATCAAATCAAGTACATTTCCCAGATCAAGATGGTGCACAAACAAGTGGTACAGGAACAACAACAGGAGCACCAGATAACAAATGGCAATCATGGCCTGACAAACCGTCATCTGATGGGGTAGTAGTTTCAGAAAGTGTGCAGGCAGGAGCAGATCAAGCAGATCAAGCAGCATTTAAAACCTTTATTTCAAAGAGTAGCTGAAGGGTGGGATGTAAATTCAGAATTGAATATGGATAATGTGATGAACTCGTTTAACAATATAATGGACACTACAATTGATCCTCACTTTAAAGAACAGATAAAACAATTTACTAATGATGTACAATCAGCAATAAAATATCAAGCTGATACAGGTAAAATTGAACAGGAGAAGATGAGAACAGCAGCAGGTTTACTAATGATGTACAATCAGCAATAAAATATCAAGCTGATACAGGTAAAATTGAACAGGAGAAGATGAGAACAGCAGCAGGTGAGAATATAAGACAAGCTCAGGGGAATTTAGAATCAAGAGGTATGACATTCACAGGTGAAGGAGTGAAACAACTTGGAGCTGAAAGTGCTTTTGCTCAACAAGGTAAGGGAAATATACCAGGTCAAACACCGTTTGCAGGAGGGTATGCAGAAGGACAAGTACAACAAGCAAATAGACTAATGTCAACGTCTACAGGATTAAGACAACAAAAAGCTTTGGATGATTTAGCAAGACAAGCTGAGAAAGCTTTAGGATCATCAGGAATGGAACAGATGGGTCAAGCAGGACTAACTGTAAAAGGAGATGTATCACAAGGTAGCTTTGAACAACAACGTCAGAAAGCAGCAGCAGGTACTTTGGATAATCTTTATAATCAACAACAGAATGTTAATACATATTCTGAGGAAGTTAAACCGTTTGCATAATGGCAGCAATACTAGATAGACTTATAGAGCAATTGAAACAACAAGGGCGTGAGAACGCTGAGAAGCTCGCTAGACAGATATTGGAGAAAAGAGGACACTTAGTAAAGGGTACTACGTTTGCAACGCCAGAAGGGGCAAAGAGAGGGCTTATGACACCTAAAGAGAGAGCAATAGACAGAGCAACAAAGAAATCAGGCAGACCGCCAATTGATTATATATATGATCCTAAGACTAATAGAACAAAATTAGCTCCTTGGGCAGAACGTAAAAGATAACTAACTAACTAATATATTATGGTATCATATACACATCAAAGTTTAGATCCTAACTTTAAAAAGGCTCAAGAAGCAAGATTAGCTGAATATCAAGCACAGAGATCCGCAGGTGCTTTTGATAAAAGTAAAACAGTTGAAGAGAAGAAAGTTACACAACAAACAATTAAATCTAAAGGTGATCCATTCTTAACGGCTGATTATACGGGACATACTGAAGAATCTATGGCTAAACTAAAAACAGATCAGGACAAGCAGCCTGAGCAGCCTGTACCTGTACCGCAACAAACCACACAAGGCGCGCCACAGGAAGGATTTACAGGACAAGCAGGGGAAACACCGCCGCAAGAGGCTAATGTATTATCTGGTAAAGCTGGTACGTTTGAAAGAGATTATAGTAGAGAAACACAAGCATTAACAAAACTTGGTGTAACTCCTGAAACAATGCGCAACATGAATCCTCGTAAGCTTTTCGAGATGACATATACGCCAGAGGAGCTTGAGGGCATAGCTGATTATCAAAAGATTTTAGAGTATGAGAACGCTAAACAAACGATGGAAGGTACACCTGCCCCTACCAATACAATGCTTGCGGGTCTAGAAGATGCTTTAAGAAAAATAAATGATCCAGGTAAACAACAAATTGGTGTAAGTGATTTATATAAACAAGCTGGAATACCAACAGAAGGAGCTTCAGGATATGCTACATTATCGCAAGCTATGGGAAGTCAAAGTCGAATAATGAATGATAAACATAAATCATTCGTTAATCAAATGACGAGTACAGCAGGAGCGATGAAAGACACATATCAAGCCGTAGCATATAAATACGAATTACAATTAGATGAATACAATAAAGTGACAGAAACTTACCAAAGTGTAGTAAAGGAAACATTTAAAATGCAACAAGAAGTAGAGCTTGCAGAGAAACAAATGGCTCTTGAAAACGAGGCTGTTAGAATGGCATGGGAAAATCCTACTCCTGAAACTATTATGGATTTAAGAGAGAAAGGATATACTATTGAGAATGGAGAACTTGTAGCATTACCAGGTGAAGGTTCAGTTGGATCATCAATACAACTTGGTGATACTTCAGGATTAGAAAGTATGTTCACATTGCCAGGTGGTAGCAGATATAGAGATTCAGGGTGGGAGTGCGCAGAGGGTCATAATAGACTTACAGATGGTGCGCACTTACCTAGTATTTATTATCCTAAAGATGGACAACCTGGCAAGATGAGCTTTGTAACTAAAAGGGATAATGCACAATCAGGTAATGGACTTGTAATCCCTTGGGGTAGTGAAAAATATGGTCATGCAGCTACAGTATTGCAACAAGATGGTAAAATGATTTATACACAAGAGTGGAATCATAACGGAGACGGTAGGATGACGTTTGAAAGTTATAACATAGATGATCTTAATAAGAAATATGGCGAGGGGTGGGGATTTACTGATTCAACATGGAAGCCTGAATACGAAGCTAAGTTAAATGGCATGTATGGAGAATCTGAAAAGATAGAAGATATGGAATTTGATAGTAGTCCTGACTGGTTCCAAACATATGTATCAGATTATTACCCTTCCTATTCTGAAAGTGAGATGAGAACACTTATAAAAAATAGAACAGATTTAAGTAAGGAAGAAAAACTTTCCTATGTAGCTTTATTTGATAGAATAATAAATGAATCAGGATCGGAAAGACCTGAAGGGGCAAGTGCATATATGAAAGACTTTTTTGGGATAGGTGATGATACTTATGGTTTGAGTTACAAAGAACTGAAAGAAAGAGATGGAGGAACAAAATCGACAACTAAAGAAGAAACACCACAGCTTTCACTTTCAGACTTTTATAGTACTGGATAATAATTAACAAATTTAGATATGACTGTATTAGGAGATATGTTTAGACAGGTTACAAGTGGTGATGCTTTAAAAGACATAGTTAAGAAAAAAATATCATCTCCCCCATCTGAAAAGTGGGAGCCTACGTTACCTAAATTAGAACAAACAAAGGAGCCGACCCCTCATGGTTTTGAAAAGGAAAGAGATGTTTACGAAAAAGCTCCCGAAGGTACAAACTTTGCGTCAGCACCTCAAGCTCCTGATTGGAAAAAGGGTGCAGGAGAGCTTCTAGGATTAGGTGCTGAGGAAGCTATGAAAGCTTTTAATATTAAAATACCTCAAATCAGACCACTTATAAAAGAAGCCTCTGAATATGGACTTAAAAAGATAACAGAGAGCAAGGGGTATAGTCATGATGATGTTTTGTCAAAAGTAAAAATGACTACTTCCACTATTGGACGGATGAATGATAGAACGGCTGAAATGGTATGGGGAAAGATGGATGATAAACAACAACAAGTAATAATTGATGATATATTTCAAGATCAAAGGATTGCACAAAAGTTATATCAAGTAGATCAACAAGTCACAAAGGATTTAGAAAACATTATAGGTAAAGAGCAGATGATGAAGATGGAGAAAAGAGTTGCTGAAACTGAGGGAATACATAATGTGATTAAATCTGGAATAAGAGGGTACCTTACTGGTAGAACAATAGGAGTTTCAGAGGTGCTTATTAGTGGTATTGAAAAGAATATGAATGATGATATTAAAGCTCAAGGTCATGGATATAAACCTGATTACATTTATAAAGAAAGTAAAGAAATACAGGAAGCTTTTGATGGTGTTGCAGGAGTTGTTAATGTGATAGGTAGTTTTGGGGGTGGGTTTAAAACTTACGGACAGATAGCAGGTAAGATACAAAAGGTGCTTGAAAAAGTGCCAGGTGCAATTGGTAAATGGATGAATAACCATAAAATATTCACAGCTTATACAGCACAAAATGTAGTCGAGGAGATGGTAGAGATGGGGGTTAGAAAAGTATCAGGACAAACTTATGGATGGGGTGATTTTATGTTAGGTATGGCTATGGGTACAGGATTCCAAACTTTACAATTATCACCTAAAATTTATAAATCAATTGTAGGTAGAGTTAATCAAAGATTAGAAAATAAAGAAAATAATTTAGGAAGAAAGCTTACTAGGAATGAAGTAGCTGAGGTTGTAGGTGCAACACCTACCCCAGAAGCCCCGCAGTTTGGAAATGTTAATGGAATGTTTAAGGAAGCCAGACTTGCACATAAAACAGGGATGGATCAAGGGATCATGGGAAATAAGATGACACAACTTAAATCTGAAGGGAAGACCCCTAGTGTAACTGATATGGGCGTAACTGTACCGAGTAAGATAGAGGGTAGTTTTTCAGAAAAAGAAGCTATTGATTATGTAAAACAAAATCCTGAGAAAGCTAAGGCTGATTATGTTAGTAAAGTTGAAGAAGAATTTGGGACACCTTTTGTAATAACAAAAGATACAGCCAAATATGCAATACCTGGCTTCAAAGCTGAAGTTTCAGGTGATTATCATAAAGGAGCTGGTGAAATAGCTAACAAGTATTGGGATGAATTATTAGACGTAAGGAAAGGGAAGGGAAATAATACCATCTTGTTTACAGCAGGAGGTACAGGGGCAGGAAAAACGATTGGTTTGAGAGCAAAGAAAGGTGATATTCAAGATTATTCTATAATTTATGATACAAACTTAACTGGCAAAAGTGCTTTTAAGAAAATAGATAAAGCTATTGCTAACGGATTTGATGCTGAAATTTCTTATGTATATAGAGATCCTATTGTAGCTTTTGCGGATGGTGTTATTCCTAGAATAAAATCGCAAGGTAGGATTGTTTCTATACAAGAGCATGTAGATAGACATTTAGGATCACTTGATAATATAGAAAAGATTGATGCAAGATATGGTGATGAATTAAAAATAAATTATCTAGACAATACTTCTCTTAAAAAGGGAGACATAAAGGAAGTATTAGACCTTGACGATATTGATATTAAAAGATATAATAAAGATGCCTTAACCAAACAACTTAATGAAATCACTACACGAGCTATCAAAGACGGAAAGATCACGGAGGCTGAGGCAAATGCGCTCAGGCAAACCAGGGAGGGCAAAATGGTTCGTGAAAAACATGAATCAAAACATAGAGAAGGAAAGACAGGAGAAGGTGAAGTAAAGGCTGAACAGAAGATACAAGAAAAGATAGCTGAGTATGAAAGCCTCAAAACAAAGAC
>JAFCCX010000036.1 GCA_017609995.1 Candidatus Pacearchaeota archaeon
TTAAATCTTTTGTTCAATCAATTATAATATCTTTTATATAACTTAACTCTTATTTTTGCGTACAATGGCTGTAAATGTTATTGGAAGTGAACGAATTAAGAAGTACTTAACTGAACTAAATGACACTACAGAACAGCTTCACACCTTCGCAACAAAAGCAAGAGAAAAAGGATTTGACCCTGAAACCAGAGTTGATGTTCTTTTAGCAGATTCAGTTGCAAAACGAGTTGAAGGTTTAATCTCAGCTGTTGCTCCACAAATTGTTGACTCAGGTATTTCAAAAAGAATTGACGAGCTAGAAAAAAAATATTCGCCAGGTGATTGGAGAATTGGTTTAATTATTGGTGGAGACGTTGCACAACAAAAGTTTTGCAAGTTTGAGCAAGAGATTGATGCAATAAAAACAGGCATACGAACAGGTTTAGCATACATCACACAAGGTGTTGTTTCAGCACCATTAGAGGGAATTGTTGAAGTTAAGTTAAAGAAAAGGCAAGACGGAAAAGATTATTTAGCAATGTATTTTGCAGGACCAATTCGAGGTGCAGGTGGAACTGCACAATCAGTATCTTTGATAATTGCAGATTATGTTAGACAAATTATGAAGATTTCAGCATATGATCCAACACCTGCAGAAGTTAATCGATTTCATACAGAGGTTATTGATTATTATGAAAAGGTTGAACGTAAACAATACAAACCAACAAAACAAGAAATGGATTTTATTATAACCCACTTAGCAATTGAGATTAATGGTGATCCAACTTCACAGAGAGAAGTTTCAAATTACAAAAACCTTCCACGAGTTGAAACAAATAGAATTCGTGGCGGTCTTGCACTTGTTTTGACAGACGGACTTCCATTAAAAGCAGAAAAACTTTGGAAACAACTTTCAAAATGGCAAACAGAGTTTAATCTGGATTGGGGCTGGTTACATGAATTTATTAAACTTAAAAAGAAAACACATGCAGGTAAGAAAGAAAAAATAGGAGATAAGCTAACACCAAACAATTATTATATTTCTGAAATTGTTGCTGGAAGACCGGTTCTTGGTTATCCGTTAGAGAAAGGAGGTTTTAGGTTACGTTATGGAAGATCGCGTTGCACAGGCGATGGTTCGTGGGCAATCTCCCCAATAACAATGCATATTCTAAATGATTATATTGCAATTGGAACACAACTTAGAGTTGAGCGACCAGGAAAATCAACAGCACTGACCTCTTGTGATTATATTGATGGACCAATTGTAAAACTTAAAGACGACTCAGTTGTTAGAGTAGAAACAATAGACCAAGCTAAGAGTTTCAAAAATAAAATCAAAGAAATTCTGTTTGTTGGAGATCTTCTTATTAGTCATGGCGACTTTTCTGAGCAGGGAAACTTCTTAGTTCCACCCGGATATTGCGAAGAATGGTGGGGTCTGGAATTAGAGAAGGCCTTAGAATCGAACCAAAGGGATTTAGACCCACAATTACTTCAGAATATTAAAGAAGACCCAATCAAAACAAAGATTTCCTTACAACAAGCAGTTGAAATCTCAAAGAAATTTACAGTACCATTACATCCATATTGGACATTTCATTGGAAAGATCTTTCTAAGGAAGATTATCAATCGGTCGTTACTTGGTTTAATTCCGAACATATACTTGACGAAGCTGTTAAGCGAAGCTTAGAACTTGCAGGTATTCCCCATAGACTTGAAAACAACAAGATCATATTTGATTCTGAAATTGAAAAAGCAATAGCTGTAACCATTAACAACGAAGTTGAAATTAGAGATAAGTCTGGAACCTTTATTGGTTGTAGAATGGGCCGACCTGAAAAAGCAAAAAGGAGAGAGATGAAAGGAAGACCACAAGTGTTGTTTCCGGTTGGAACAGAAGGAGGCAGACTTAGAAGTTTAAATGAGGCTCTTAAAGTCGGAACAGTTAATGCTCAGTTCCCTCTTTTTGAATGTGAAAAATGTAAGATGATAACTGTTTATGCTGTTTGTCCAAAGTGTAATGAGAAAACAGTACAATGGAATTATTGTAATCTTTGTAAAAAATTAACTAAAAAAGAAACATGTCATGGACCAACTGTAAAATATAATACTCGAAAAATTGATGTTAATGAACTAACTACTTTTTGTAGAAAAAAGATAGGCATGTCTCAAATGCCTACTTTAATTAAAGGTGTTAGAGGAACATCTAACAAAGATCATTATCCAGAATATCTTGGAAAAGGGTTGCTTAGATCTAAACATGGTTTAACTGTAAATAAAGATGGAACAATTCGTTATGACATGACTGAATTGGGTATAACACATTTTACACCAGAAGAAATTGGTTTGCCAATTGATAAAGCAAAACAATTTGGATATACTAAAGACATTAAAGGAAAAGAATTAGTTGATTCAAAACAAATTATAGAGATTTTTCCACAAGATATAATTCTTCCATCTTGTCCAGAATCAGCTGATGAAGGCGCAGATATTGTTCTGAGAAAAGTTGCAGACTTTGTTGATGAAGAACTTAAGACAATTTATGGACTTGATTCTTTTTACAATATTAAAACAAAAGCAGATTTGATTGGACAACTCATTATCGGATTATCACCACATACATCTGCAGGTATTGTTGGAAGAATAATTGGTTTCTCAAAAACACAAGGTTGTTTTGCACATCCATATTGGCATGCGGCACAAAGACGAGATCTTGATGGTGAAGAAACAAGTATAATGTTAATGTTAGATTCTTTTTTGAATTTTTCCAGACAGTATTTACCCGATAGAAGAGGATCAAGATCAATGGACGCACCACTTGTTTTATCAACAATTCTTAACCCGCTAGAAGTTGATGATGAAGTTTATGATGTAGATAGTGCTTGGAGATATCCTTTAGAATTTTATGAAGCCGCATTAGAAATGAAAAATCCGTGGGATACAAACATTGAACAGATTAGAGATAGAATCCGGACAGAAAAGCAATATGAAGGGATTGGTTTTACACACAACATTTCAAATATGAATTTAGGAGTTAGAAATTCTGCATACAAATCAATTCCAACAATGGTTGAAAAACTTGAAGGACAAATTGATTTAGCAAAAAGAATAAGAGCAGTTCATCTTGAAAAAGTTGCACAACTTGTAATTGAAGGACATTTTATTAGAGATATAAAAGGTAATCTTCGGAAGTTCACAATACAAAGTTTTAGATGTACACATTGTAATACTATCTTTCGTCGTCCACCGATTTCAGGAAGATGTTCATGTAAAAAAGGAAACATTGTTTTTACAATTGCAGAAGGTACAGTTAAGAAATATCTTGAAGCAACAATTAAACTTGGAAACTTTGAAGGAGTTTCTCCATATATTAAACAAACTTTATTAGTATTACAACATAGAGTTGAATCTGTTTTTGGAAAAGAAAAAACAAAACAAATTAGTCTCGGAGGTTTTGTATGAGAACTAATTTGTTGTGTAATCAACACTTGTTTCGGTACGAAACTTTTTTGATGAAACTTTTTCATAAACAAAATGAAAAGTTTCAGACGAAACAAATTAGTCTCGGAGGTTTTGTATGAAAATAAAATGTCCAGATGGTGCTGTTAGAACTGTAGAAGAATGTAAAGCCTGTGGAAAATGTTATCCTAAACCAATTATGGATCTTCTTTTGAAAGGAAGAGACAAAAGAAAAAAGAAAGAGGGCAAACCTCGTTTTGGAGTTGGCAGACTTATTAGTTGTTTAAGAAAAGCATATTTTGATTTAACAGAAGAAGTTCCAATGTCAATTGAAAAGCTTTGGATATTTTCAAGAGGTCATGCAATACATGATTATGTTCAGAAAGATTTGCCAAAAGAAGATGTAGAATTATTTCTGGAAAAAGAATTTGGAAAGTTTAATGTTATTGGTTTTGCAGATGCAGTTCATGATGGTACTTTGTACGAATTAAAAACATCGGCAACAATTCCAGATAAGCCAAAAGAAAACCACATTATGCAAGCCCAAGCATATCATTCTATGCTTCCAGAAGAGAAGCAAAAAGAAATTAAAGATATCATAATTATTTATTTTAGTTTACATAAAATAAAGTACTTTACAATTCCAAAAAGAAATGTTCTTTCTTATCTTGAAGCAAGAGGAACTATGTTGGCTGAAGCATTAAAACATGGCATTCCTCCAAATAAAGAGATTAGCTGGTTATGCGATTATTGTGAATACAAACAATTTTGTGATGGAAAGGTCCAAACCACCTTCAGTGGAAATGAAGGTTCAACTGAAGAAAAAACAGCAAACGAACCTAAAGACGAACCAAAAAATAGTCAAACACAAAACTTGAGTTGGTATATTTAATTGCGTTTTTCTCCTATCGGAAATCTATCGGAAATTATCGGAAATTTATTTCCAATAGCTTTCGCTATACTGCGTTGAAATGGGTGTTTCTATCGGAAATAAAGGGGTCAATTGGAAATTGGGGTTTTCCACCGGAAATAGGGGGGTTTTCGTAGTATATAGCCTTAAAAAAGGTCAAAATCCTATCGGAAATGGATTTCCGATAGACCCCCTATTTTGTGCAGAATGGAAATCATTTTATAATAATTTGTGTAAACTTTGTAATGGCTTTGTTCAAAAGAAAGGTTCGAAAGATAATTATTCCTAACTACAAAAGCGATATACAGAACCTTGAAAAAACATTAAAACTTGTTGTAACTAAACTTGAAAAAGTTGAAAATGAACTTTTTGAACTTAAAGGAAATCGGAAAGAGAAATTTCCGATAGACATTTCCAATAGCGCTACTACTGGACGTAGGCTGCATTTCCAATGGAACGACTTTCAGATGCTACTTTTGTTAAAACAAAGTCGTGCAACAAGTCCAGAGTTTGCTGTTTCTACAGAACAACTCAAAACAAGCTT
>JAFCCX010000003.1 GCA_017609995.1 Candidatus Pacearchaeota archaeon
CTTGATGGTAACGGGCTTAAGCATCCATTCCCAGACGATCTTTATATTGACCCTACTGACTCAAATACTATCTACAATATCGTTGATACAGCAGGAATCTTTAGGTCTACTGATGGAGGGCGTAATTGGGACACCCCATTTATGTTTGGGTTCTCTTCCATCTATGCCTTAGCAGTTGCTACAACTGATTCAAATATTCTATACGCTGCAAAAAATGGATTTGGTATTTTTAAAAGTGGTACTTTGGGTGAACGTATGCATTGGACCTATAATCTTTTTTCTCCAGATTACACATATTCCATAGCAATTGACCCAAGAAATCCAGATATAGCTTATAGTGGATATCAAAGAAAGGTTTTTGAGGATCGTGCTGGGATTTACAAATCAGATAGAGAAGGAAAATGGAGTGAAATATTTAACGTACCCGGCTCTAAAGGAATCAGATGGATTGAGATAGACCCTAATAAACCAGATAGAGTCTATGCAGCTTCAGTTGGTGAAAAGGGTGAAATCTATAGAAGCAACAATAAGGGAAGCTCCTGGGACAAATTAGATACTGACTTTACATTTGTAACAATACATGAAATAGCAATTGACCCAAATAATGAAGATGTGGTGTATGCTGCGCCATGGGGTGGAGGGTTGTTTGTTTCAAATGACAATGGAGACGCTTGGGTAGAGCTTGAAACACCAACCATTTCGATTGTATCTATTATTGTTGACCCTGTGAATTCAAATCATTTGATTATCGGAGATAGAATGCATCCAAAAATTTATGAATCTTTTAATCAAGGACAAAGCTGGAGTGAATTAGTTGCTTTAGATGAAGATAAATATTATCGGATAAGTTCTATGATACTTCATGATGGAGAAATCTATTTTTCAGCTTTTAACAAGATTACTGGCTTAATCTCTTTACTCTTAAGTGAGCCAATGTCCGGCACAGCATTTAGGGTAGAAGGAAACAACCCAATTAAACTTTCTGGAGATTTGAAAAGAAGTGTTCTAAGCTTTTTTTCTAGCAATGATAATCTTTTTGCAATAAGCCACATCAAAGGGGTCTATAAACTAGAAAACAATAAATGGAAAGACATCTCAGCTTCTCTTCCAGATATGGGCTTTAACAATATAATTACGGATGAAACTGAGTTGTATATTGCAGGTGGGTGTGATATTGATCTAAAAGGAAATAGAAGAATTGGAGATGATAATATTGTTAATGAGATATATGAAAGTTCAGATACTGGCCAAACATGGACACCTATTCTAGAAAATAATCCTTTCTCAAGTGGAATAAAGAAATTACTACAGCACCCAACTAACAAAAATGTGTTTTTTGCAGGAACAGGCAATGGATTATATGTTTCAACTGATAAAGGAAATAGTTGGGATGAACAGAACAGGGGATTAAATTTTAAAAATATCGGTTCAATGACTGTTGGTAACAACTATATCTATGTTGGCACACTTGGTGGTGGCGTGTATACTGGCAAAATTAAGTCAGATTATTCTATTGATTGGTATGACTCTACTGGACCTTACCCTACAATATATAATATTTTGATAAGAGTTGACCCTACAAATTCAAACATACTTTATGCAAGTTCTTATCCTGGTGGAGTGTTTAAATCAACTGATAGAGGAAAGACCTGGGCTGAAAGTAATTTTGCTTTGCCAAGTATTGAGGTTGAAGACCCTAACATTCAGGGATATTATAGTTTAGATATTGATCCAAACAATCCAGATATATTATACTTAGGTATATATGGAAAAGGAGTGTATAAGTCTGAGAACGGTGCTGGTACTTGGATGCCAATGTATGGAAAACTTGGGCAAAACAGAGAGATTATGCAGAAAGATATAACTCAAATAAAAGTTGACCCAACAAATTCACAGAATATTTATTTGGCAACAGATGACGGTGTTTACGTCTCTAATAATGGCGGTGAGAATTGGAAAGAAAGGAATGAAGGGTTATTAACAAAAGATGTTTTTACATTGGCTATTAGTTCAGATGGTCAATTATATGCTGCGACAAAAGGATATGATATAGCTATGTATGATAAAGATGAAGGTGTATGGGAAGGTAGATATGGAATCTCAAATTTTGGTGTTTTCTGGTCAACATGGGAGAGACCACAATACCAATTTAGTGATATGCTAATTAATCCTGAAAATCCTGATGTAATATATCTGGCTTCATTCCCAACTGGAATGTTTAAAAGCATTGATGGTGGCGATACGTGGAAAGAATCAAATATAGGTCTTATTGATGATGGCGCAGATGGAATCTTTTCTTTGACATTTCATCCGCACGACAAGGAGATTATCTACGCTGGAACTTATAATGGAGTTTCTGTAACTTATGATGGAGCAGAACATTGGGAAAGGATAAGTAATGGTATTCCACCTGAACAATGGCCATTTTCAATTGCTATAGATTCAACTAATCCTGATATTATGTATGCAGCTACTAAAAACGGGGAAGATAAAGGATTCTGCAATCTTCATGATATGCGAATTTGTGGTACTGTAGTAAAGACAACAGATGGCGGAAATAACTGGTTTGAGATTACCACTGGTTTAGATAAAGAAAATGAATTTTATAATATAATCATATATCCGCATAACCACAATATCTTATTCTTAAGCACCCAACGTGACGGGGTATTTATGAGTAAAAATGCTGGTGGAAGCTGGAAACCTATTAATGGAGGTTTAGGAAATTTGCGTGGTGGTGCTAGCAATAATGTTGCAGTAAATTTGGTCATTGATTCTGAAGGAAAATATCTTTACTTTGGTACAATGGGTAGTGGCGTGTGGAAAGCTGACTTATCCAAGCTTGGCTTAAGTTCATGATTATTTATCAAGCTGATTTAGAAGATTTTGCATAAAAATCCTTAAAACAAACTCTTTTAAAATTATGTGTATCATATAGTAATAATGGGAGATTTACTTCAAATACAGCAAGAAGGCTCACCTCTTTATGAGTTTTTTAAAGCACAAAGAGTAGAAATACCTTTAGTTACTTGGGAAGATCATCCTTTTATTGAAGCAAAGATTGATGGTGATCTACCTGCGGATCTCAAAGAGGATCTTCCAATTTTTGCAACCTACCGTCAGTTTACTGGTGCTAATGCTCTGAACTCTGGTGGACGAGGGATTGTTATTTCAGATGGAGAGCGTCATTATAGAATCAAAGCAGCAGATCTAGAAGGAGCTCTAACTAATCAAGTTGCAAGATCAGATAATAATAGAGTAGCAGATGTTAGATTAGCAGCGAAGCATATATCAAAATTATTCCTCCTTCCCGAAACATTAGAACTCGGTGGTGTTTATGAGTTACCTAGATATCCACATTTAGATCTTAAACCATTCTCTTTCTTTGGCCAGGAAGCTGTTGACAATGAGAGACATGCTAGTCAGGTTATTGGAGATGCTTTTGAGAAAAAAGGATTTTTTAGACCTTATACTTTTGTAGCAGATGTTTCCTACCCAAAGATTCAGTTCCAGGGAGAGCAGATGCATTCTCTTGTGTTTGAACTTCCAACTATTGAAAGTGATTTAAGATTTGCAGAATTATTTAATTGGGCATTTTTACATTTAAAATATTCTTCACCTGCTCAAATTGACGAAATAAAAGACCCATTAGCAAAGTTTTTAACAGACATAACTGGCTGGCATGGTCTTGTTTCTAAAATTATGGCTGCGAATAATCTTGCTCCAGAATGGAGTTCTCACCAAAATCAGAATTTTGTACTTTGTGCTGTTGATGAAGAAAACTTAGGTTTATCAAGAGTGGATCATACTTCAACTGTTGTTGACAAAAGTAAAGCACTACAACACTTACACAAAGTCAAAAGCAATGGTAATGAGTTTCTTCTTTTATATGATGTTCTTGTTCAATCTCAGCAATTAGCTAAAAACAATCATAAATATGATTCTCAAAGATATTCAAGTATGTTTGATGCAGCTTACAAATGGCAAAATCCTGAACCCTTTAATATACAAATAGATGGTTTTTTTGAAACTCAAAAAGAAGTACAAAGAGTATTTACTGAAGGTTTCCATGGTAAAGTTAGACCAATTCCCGTATCTGAAGTTTTAGATTTAGTTAGTATGATTTCTAAAATAGAGATTGATCAAAAATGGGAAACAAAAAGACAAGAAAAAGCTAAGCAATTTATGACTAAAGATAGTGGCTTACGTGATTTCATGTTAGACACAATGACTCTTCAAAGTCGTATGATGAAATCAAGATTTCCATAAAGTATAATTATTTAGGATTGTCGTGATCGTCTTCTGCTTTTTTGAATATCTTTCTTCCAAAATCGCGTAGGTTTCTCTTCTTCTCAGCTAGATATTCAGCGATATCTTCTTTTTTAATCATTTTAATCTCCGATTGAGATGCATAAAACGTCAGTTTTATTCATCTTCACATTTCTCCCCTTTTTTAAAAAGAAGTCTTGGCATACATTTAAGATAATTCCAATGAAGAGCTAGATGAATTACTATTAACACAACTAAAGCAATACTTGAATAATTATGTAGATTTTTCAGTGCAGATCTAGTTCCGAGATTTAACAAAAGAGCAAAACCAGAAAATGCTGAAATAGCAAAAGCAATTCCAACAAATACATTAACCCAAGCATTTAGTTTAATCTGCATCTTTTTCTTCGTCTTTTTCTTCGTCGTCACTCATTTGTTCCATTGGTGACTCTGTATCTTTTTCTTCGTCTTTATTTTTGTCTTTTTCTTCTTTTTCTTTGTCTTTTTTATCCCCTTTCTTGGGTTTCTCTTCTTCTTTTGGTTTACAATGTCCACACGGCATTTTTATTTCTCCTAATAATTTTCAGCTAATCTTTCAAAATAAGCTCTTGGATGTGCACAAGCAGGACATGCTGCTGGAGGATTTTTTCCTTCATGCACATAGCCACAGTTTCTGCATTTCCATCTGATTGTTCTTGGTTCTTTAAACATAGTTCCGTCTTTAACTCGCTTCAAAAGTTTCTTGTATCTCTTCTCATGTTCTACTTCAACTTCACCTATTTCTGTAAAGACTTTTGCAATCTCAAGAAAGCCTTCTTCTTTAGCAATCTTAGCAAACTCTGGGTACATGTGATGATACTCATAATGCTCGCCATCAATTGCTGCTTGAAGATGTGCTCTCAGATCTCCAAGTTTAACTAGAAATTTGAATTCTCTCTTAGCGTGCTCTTTTTCATTAAGAGCAGTTTCTTCGAAAATTCCAGCTATTTGCTCATAACCTGCTTTCTTGAATTCTTTAGCAAAATAATCATACTTATTTCGGGCTTGGGACTCGCCTGCAAAGGCCGCCCACAAGTTCTTTTCAGTTTTAGTTCCCTTTAAACTTTTCATGGTAGAATACCTCTTACTCAAATTGCTAATTCTAAATTTATATAGATTTCGCTGTGTTAACAACCAAAACATTTAAAAGGCAAAAATAAGGAGCTAAAACATCATGCAAACAGGCGATTATCCCTGGTTCTAAGAAGAACTTCCTAGTTTGCAATATTTTCGGTGATTATCCCTGGTAGCGGGGAAAATTATGGGGTGATAGCATAACCTGGCAGTGCGTCCGGTTCCAGACCGGTTGATCGGGGTTCAAATCCTCGTCACCCCATCGAACGCAGCTATATGCTGAAGAGCAATGGAAAATAAAGTTGATCCGTTTGGAATGTCTGAAATAAAAGATTATGATAAGATTCTAAGAGAGTTCGGAGTATCTTCTTTTGCTCCATTAGTTAAGAAACTCCCAAAACCACCTGCAATGATGCGAAGAGGTTTTGTTTTCGGACATCGGGATTTTGAAAGAATTGCTGATGCAATCAAGAATAGAAAGAAGTTTGCAGTTCTAACTGGAATCAAACCAACAAATTACTTGCATATTGGTTCAAAATTTGTTATAGATGAACTAGTTTACTTACAAAAACATGGTGGAATAGTTTATTATGTAATTGCAGATCTTGAAGCCCTTGCAGACAACGGAATTTCATTAGAGGAGTCTGCAAATATTGCTAGAGATAATTTACTTGATGTTCTTGCACTTGGCTTAGATCCAAAAAAGACTGTGTTTTACAAGCAATCTGAGAATCCAACTGTTCTAAAATATGCACAAATCTTTGGAAGTAATGTAACAACTAACATGCTGAAAGCAATTTATGGTGAAAGAGAAACCCGACTTTACATGGCAGCTCTTGTTCAAATGGCTGACATCTTACTTCCTCAAATTGAACACGGAAAAATCCCAACAGTTATTCCTGTTGGTTTTGACCAAGATCCACATATTCGATTATCAAGAGATATTGCTAAGAAACATGGCTTAATTCCACCATCTGCAACTTACAAAAAGTTCATTGGTTCCCTAACAGGAAATCCAAAGATGAGCAAAAGAGAACCAGAAGGTATTATTTTCCTTAATGAAAGTCCTGACTCTGCTGCTTACAAGATTCGAAATAAAGCAAAGACAGGTGGAAGAGATACACTTGAACAGCAAAAACGTCTTGGTGGCCGGCCAGAACTTTGTAGTGTTTTTGAACTTTACAGCTACGGTTTGCTAAATGACAAAGAGCTAGCAAAGGTTTACAAAGCCTGTAAAAGCGGAAAGCTTATGTGTAAGGATTGCAAGGAAATTGCAGTTGGCAAGTTGACAGCTTTTTTGAAAGAACATCAGAGACGAAGAAAAGCTGCTGAGAAAATCGTGGACAAAATACTATGTTAGAATATTTGATTGGTGGATTAGCAGTATTAGCTGTACTTTGGTTTCTAGATGAAGTGCTAACTTCTCTTGATGTTAAAAAATATGGTTTGAAAGCTGAAGCAAATCCAATTATGAGATATTTCATCAAAGAAGGGCATAGTGAACCCTTTTATTGGAAGGTTTTCTCCTATTTTGTTTTTGTAGGAATTATAGCTGTTCTATATTACTTTGAACATATATTTGCACTTGCTTTCTTAGGAATTGTAATTGCACTCTATCTATTTGTTGATCTTCATAATTTAGAACGATTAGAAGGGAATTAATCATTAAGTAATCCTTTTACTTTATCAATATGTGATTGCCTTAATTCATTTGCATTGTTGATAAATTCATCTAATGCTTCAGCATCTTTACCAATACTACCTCTTTCAACAATCCTATCTATAACATCCATATCTAAACCCAGATCTACGAGGTGTGTTTTAAAACTTGTAAAGCTTTTTAGTTCTTGTTTTAAAAGTCTAAGATATCCTGGTTGAGGTTTAGGTCCCATGCGTTTAACACTTAATGCATAAGCTTCAATAGCAAATGGAAGATTTGCTACCGCACTTGTTCCACAACTAAAACTACCTGCGTCTCCGCTTTCTGGTGTTCCAGTACTTACTCCTTCATACATAATATTTATCTATATATGCATAAGTTTAAAAACTTTATTGCAGTCAAGCGAATTTATCGAGACTTTGTTGAGCTTCTTTTTTCTTTGTTTCTTGAAGCTTTTTGAATGCTGTATCAACTCGCTTTTCAGAGAAACCGTGTCTATTAGATAAAATCTCTTTAATTTGATTTACATCTGGATTAGACCATTCTAAAGTGTAATTGTGAGTTATTGGTGGTTTCAAAAAGATATTTTCAGCTTGCTCAACACGAGCAATGTGTTTTGCATACTCCTCAAACTTGTCTTCTTGAATAATTTTCAGAGCTGTTTTTGGACCAACACCTTTAACCCCAACATTGTAATCTGTTCCAATCAAAAGAGCAACTTTAATGAGCTTTCCAATATCAAGCTGATGTTGATTCAAGGTTGCTGCTAAATCAACAATCTCAGGTTTAACACTAACATACGTTGAACCTTTTTTCTTTCTCTGAGAAACTGTAAGATTTCGAATTAATCTTGGTGTTCCAAACAAAAGAGAATCATAATCTTGTGAAGCAACGCCCCAAACAAGTCCTTTATTAGCCATGTAAGATGCTTGAGCCTCACCATCTCCGAGAGCCTGAATCCAAGGAATTCCCATTGCAGATAACAGCTCTTTTGCTTCTGCAACCATTTCTCTAGTTAATTTTGAAGTTTGTTGAGCATATTTTCTAGCTGATTCAAAATCTCCTGCAGCTTTAGCTGCCTCATATTTCTTTTTAGCTTCTTCTCGAGTTAAATCTCGAGCGGAAATAGTGTCTGCTTTTTCATCAGGTGCTTGACCATCAAATACAAAAACTGGCTTAATTCCGTGTTGTAAGATTGTCATATTCCTATAGAAAAGTCCAGCTAAATGAGATGTAATATTTCCATCTTTGTCTGTTAAAGGGGAACCATCTAGCTGACGAATTGCTGCAAGAAACTGGTAAAGAATATTGTAAGCATCAAAAGCAATCTTTTTTCCAACTAATTGGTCCCAGCTTACTTCATTAATAACTAATAAATCTCTAAGATTAACGCCCATAAAAGAGAATAGTAAGTTAAGTTTTTAAATCTAACCAAATGCTCGTCTTACGTCGATTACTTCAACAGATTGAACATGGTCAATTTCAGCAATTTTTTTCTCAAGTGGTTCTGTATCGCCTTTCTTCTCATCTGCTAGAAATACAATCAAAATAGCACTTAAACCAAAAGCAATTGGCTGCTCTTCTTTTGAATGAAAATGATCTCCATTAGCTTCAATCAAAGCTTTTACTTCGTCTGCAATTTTACCTAAATCAGTTTCTGGGCTGTCAGGCATAATCTTTAATTTAACAACTACATTTGCCATTAAGGTCCCTCAAATTCACATTTGCACTTATAGACAACACCTTGTTTTCTACATGCACCACATCTTACAATTTGTTCTTTTTTGCAATTTGGGCAAGGAAAGTTTGCTGCCTCATTATCATTACTAATGTTTGCTCCACATGAAATACATTTTTCCATGCTTGGTTTTATAAGAAAGGATTTATAAAATTAACCTTTCTTAGCTAACTATGATAGAGTACTTAATAACAGCAATACTGGCTATGGCTCCTATTTCTGAAGCTAGAGGAGCAATCATTTATGGTTTAAGCTTAAACTTAAATCCTGGCGTAATCTTATTATTATCAATATTTTTCAACTGCCTTTCAGTACCAATCATATTCTGGTTTTTAGATAAAGCGCATTTTAGAAAGATAGCATACAAGCTATTTGGCGAACATATGTCTAAGAAAATATCAAAGAGCAGTAAGAAATTCGAGCTGTATGAAGAGCTTGCTTTACTTGTATTTGTAGCTGTTCCATTACCTGTTACTGGTGCTTGGACAGGAACATTAATTGCTCATATTCTAAAACTAAATCAAAAGAAAGCTCGGCTTGTAATTTGGCTAGGTGTAGTCATCGCATCATTAGTAGTATTTTTAAGTGCTAATGGTCTTCTACAACTATTCGGATGATGATTGCAAGTATGCATATCGATTAGAAGCCAGAGAAAATCAGAGATTTTCTTGGCCACGCTGAACTTCGTTCAGCTTGGAACAGAGAAGAAAAATGATAATCAAACAAAAACCATCAGATTTTGTTGTTAATGAAGTCATAAAGCTACCAATAAAGAAATCTGGAGATTATACTTATTTTGAACTTAAAAAAACAAACTACACAACTATGCGTGCAATTCAGCAGATTGCTAGGCAACTTCGTGTTTCTAAAAGCAGATTTGGATTTGCAGGAAACAAGGACAAGGTTGCTATTACAACGCAAGCTGTTTCTATTTGGAGAGTAGATCCCTCTGAAGTTAATCTAAAAGATATTAAAATCAAAGTTCTTGGAAAAGGTGATGAACCCATAAATCTCGGTGATTTGAAAGAGAATGCCTTTGAGATTATAGTAAGAAAGCTTTCTAAAAAAGAGCTTAGTAACATATCGAAGAATAAGCCAAAGATTGAGAAGAATGGATTTGTCAATCTCTTTGGTCCACAGAGATTCGGTTCAAAACTTAATAATCATATTGTTGGAAGATTACTTCTTGACGGCAAATTAGAAGCCGCCATAAAGGAAATGCTAGGTAGCTCAGAGAGGGATTGGCGAGATTGGAAGAAACTTCTTAAGAAAGTTCCAAAACACCTAAGCCAGGAAAAAGCTGTTTTAAATTGGTTAATTACACATCCAACAGATTGGGGTGGTGCGCTAAGAAAGATTCCAAAACCAGTCAGACGGTTGTTTGTAAATGCATATCAGTCTGATATATGGAATCAAAAGGCCAAGAAGAGCAAATCTAAGACATTAAAGATTCCTGCAATAAAAGTAGCAAAAATGCCTGAATTATCTCTTGTTGGAGCAGAAAGAGCAGTTAGAGTAAAGCCTAAAAGCTTTGAGGTTGATACAAAAAAAGCGACAATAACCTTAAAATTCCGGCTTCCAAAGGGAGCCTATGCAACTGTCTTAATTGAACAGTTAATCGGTGATAAGCTTTGAAAATAAGTAGGCGACTAATAATCTTGTTCTGTATTGCAATTTCACTCAGATTAATCTACTTTTTTGTTAAAAATCAGTTAACTACATCAAATATTATCTTAACTGCATTAATTGGTATTTCTGTTCTGCTTGTTTTCTATTTAGCAAAACTCATCTCTAATGATCGCTCAGCAGCACTATTTTCAGCAACAATTGTGGCACTAGTTCATTTTGATAACTCAATAGTTGCTGGAGAAGAGCTTCTATTTGCTCTAAGTTCAATGATTTTTATCATATTAACTTTAATTTACTTCATCAAATATGCGAAAAGTAAGAATTATCTTTGGATTGTATTTGCAATAGCTGCTGCAGCAATACATTTCTCTGCAATAATTTTAATATCAACCTTAGTAATTTATTTCATATTGAAGGTAGCTGAAGAAATACCTATTGAACAAAATGAGATTGTTTTCTCAGCACTACTTATTGCATTTATCCCTCTTGTCTCTCTTATTAGAGGCGTACCAATTGAAACACTATCTGCATCACTTACTTTAGATGGTCTTACTTCAATTGTAGGGTTATATCCAATTTATTTCGGTGTGATTGGTGCTTATTTTGGCATGGTTGCAAAGAACAGTAGAAGTTTGTTAATTTCTGGATTAGCTGGTGCAACTATCTTCCTAGCTCTAATTGAAGGGTTATACTTCATGAATTATCTTATCATTAGTCTGGCTGTTCTATCCAGCTTAGTTATTGTTGAATTAAGAAAGAATATCACTAAAACTAATTTCTCAAGATATGAGCCATTTGCTATTATGTTCCCATTTATGGTCGTTGCAGCAGCAGCAATAGCTAGCTGGCTAATCTAGAAAAGCTTATATTATTTTGTATAAATAGCAATCCATGGCTAAAATAAACTTAACTAAAATATTAGGTCTTTTTGTAGTAGTATTGATGTTTGGTTCAGTATTTTTATATGCGTTTTCTATGCGTAGCGAAGAAAACCAGCAAAAACTTCCTGATAATGCAATACAAGTAAGTGGTTATACTTTTTATGAAACACCTGATGGAGACTTTGGTACTTATTTAGAAGTAGAACAAACTGGTGAGATTGTACCTATTGTTTTTAGATTAGACCCGCGAAATGCAGAAAATATCTTTTTAGATGATACTGCCGTTGAGCAATTACTCTCATCAAATAAGATTTATCTTGCATATAATCCAAATCAAGATGAATTATCAAAAGTAGTTGTTTCTGCAGCGCAAATATCAAGGATACTTCCATGGATAAATGGTTTTAGACCCATATTAGCATATACTGAAGATTCTAATCCTGTTGATCCAACAATTCCATTAAAAAATTGTGTAAATGTTGATAATACAACCTCAGTTGTTATCTTTAATGTAGGTGAACTGAATAGAATAATAAATAATGATGGATGTATTTTAGTTGAAGGTGAAACTGCAGATGACTTAATGCTTACTGCAGATAAACTAGGAATGAATTTAGTTGGTTTCAACATCTAAATCTAATTTTTCTTCTATTTTTTCTATTCCAATTAATCCAGAACCAAGGTTTTCATTATTTATAACGAGCGTTGGTAGCTCAGAAATATGATATTTTCTTACAAGAAGATTTAGAAGGGGTTCATCATAATATGTTCCATCAAAAGATAGGACAATTAGCTCATAATTTCTATCAGCACTAACTGCATCTAAGATTTGACCTTGAGAAATGCTTTTTGCTTGATAAGGGTCATAGAAATATAAAATAATATCATAATTACTTTCACAATTCTTATTTAAATCCATAATTATGCTAAGGAACTGAACTTCTTGAATGAAATACTTCCGCTTTAGATAGTTAAAATCATTAATATCAAAGGATTTCGAACGATCTAGTTTAGCTAATTTAGCACCCACTTCCCTGAGATTCTCCTGCATCTCAGGTACTCTACCACTTAGAATATCACAGCTTTCTTCTTCAAAATGCTCTAGAAAGAGTTGTTCTGTAACAAAACTCTCTGTATTAAGCTCATTTACTCTAGTTTCTTCAAAAAGAATATTTGACCGATATCTATCAAAAGCCCATCCAGAAAACAGTCCAGCTACGAAAATTATTGTTGCAATCAAAATGCTTGCAATCAAGAGTCTTGCTTTGTTCATTTTAGTCTCCTATTTTATCTATGCCACTTCCTTTCTAAATTTAAAGTTTCGTATAGTAATCCCGCTATTGAGTATCCTGGCCAAAGGATTCCATATACAAATAGGAAGATAAGCATTGAAAATGGATATTTCCAGTTGTCTTTAACATGTACATAACTTTTGTACATGAAAAAGAATGCTAAGATAGACAAAAGCATGAAGATAGCCCAAACAGTACTTACACTAAAGATAGATATAGCACTTTGTGATGCTAGGAAATCTGATTTAAGATCAAGTGCAGTAAGAATGCTAGCAAAAATAAGTGTAAATTGTCTATATCCAAAAATTGCTATTGAAATCATTCCAAGAGAGGTTACTAGTAGGATTATTGGTAAAATAAATGCTCCAAGAAGACCATGTTTCCATTTCAAGAGCATATCTCGGTGTTTGATTACAGTTTGGTAGAAACCGCGAGACCACCTAATACGCTGATGATGATAATCTTTAACTGTTCTTGGAACTTTAGTATAACTTATACTATCTAGCTCTAAACGAACATCATAGCCAAGATGATTGAGGCGAACACCCATTTCAATATCTTCTGTTAAATTTTGCTCATCAAAACCACCTATTTTCTTTAAGATATTCTTACGATAAACACTAAGCGAGCCAGGTGTAATAAATAACGAATCAATTGATGCTAGCAATTTCTTTGAAAAGGCAGCAATAACATACTCTATACTTTGAATCTTCTCGAGAATATTCTTTGGTTTGTAAACCTTACATGTTGAGCAGACACTTGCAGTATTTGGCTCTTCAAAATAATGAACCATTGTAAGTACTGCATCTTTTTCAAGTACAGAATCATCATCAAGAACCCCAACTAAATCACCTTTAGCATGCTTCAAGCAATAATTAACAGCATATGCTTTTCCTCGTTTTCCCTTTGGAATCTTAACAGAAATCACTTTCAATCTCTTGCTTAGAAATCTCCGAGCAACTTCTTCGGTATTATCTGTACAATTATTTGGAGCAATAATAATCTCTAGCTTATTTTTAGGATAATTTAGTTTCAGAAGAGCTTTGATTGTTTCAGATATAACTTTAGCACCATTCATTGAAGGAATAATAAGAGTAACTGAAGGGATTTTTTTGACTTCATGCTTATGATAAAATTTCTTTTCGTTTACAACAATAATGAGAATCCAAAATACTGAGAGAACTAATCCAAAATAGCTTGTTACCCAAATGATGATGTCATTCATAGCAGATAAACATTATTATTTCCTGATTTAAAGTTAATGGTTCTAGAGAATATAAAATAAAAAAGAAAGGAAAAAGGGCAAAAGCCCTTATTGTACGGTTGTTCCGCTAGCTACAGCTGTGACAGTTGTTCCTGATACTTGTACTGCCAGTCCACTTAAACTGTATGTGTCATAACTCTTTAAGATGTTAGCTGCGTTTCTTGTGTCAGATGCGCCCCATCCTGCTACAACTAATGCTACATTAGTTCCGCCGAATGCGTTCTCAACTAACTTAATAAGTCCTTTATTTTCTGGAATGGTTGAGTCTGCTCCGTATGATGGATATGTTACTCCAAGAGCTTCAGCAGTTAATTTGTTAACAGCTGGACCACCAATCAGAATCATTGGCTTACTAGTCTTATCAGTTACTTCTGTATCTAACTTAATAAGTGGAACTCCTGCAATGGAGTTGACAGTTACAGTACTTGAACCTAAAGTAGTTACAGTTGCGTCTGTCGGAATCAAAGAGATTTGCGCGTAGACTCGGTCATCTGGAACCATTAAGATTGCCTTGTCAACTTCTAAGTTGTTTTCAGGGGTCTTAATAATTACACCGTATTGTTGCAAGATATCGTTGTCTGCACTTGCTTTCAAAAGCGCACCGATATATAAATCAGTATCGTCGTCTTCAGCAGTTGTACCAAATTGGGTAAAGTCTACAGCAGAACTTTTATTGTTTAATCTAAATGTAATGTTTGCGCCGTGCTCATCACTTGTTGCAATAGTTAAGTTACCCTGGGATGTATTATTTACTCTAGAAAACCAGTAAATTGGAATTTCTGTGTCACCAAGTGTAATGTTTGCAATGAAGTGGTTATTAGTTGCTCCTGTTTTAGCATCCCACCAAGTCCAATTGTAATACTGTGGTTTGTTAGTATCGTCGTCATAATAGTGGATATATGTTGCATTTCCTGATTCTAAAGCAGATAAGTAAATCTTATCTGTTTTAACAGTTCCATTAATTACTAAATCCTCGTCTCCAGGTGCTTCAATAATCAGTACTTTTTCATTTTGTACATAACCAACACCGGTTGCTCCACCTGTAATATTGTACAAGTCTTCACTATTATCAAAGTCAAGTGTAATAGTTGCGTAGTTTACAGCAGTTATTAAATCAAAGTTTACTTTCATGAAACCTTCTGGGAATTCATAGTATTCACCAATAACTGGTAGGTCTTCATCTGGTGAGTTCCAGGAATTATCATTGATAACACAAATTTCTGGTGTTTCATTTGCTGCTGCAGTAAGGCTTTGATACTTGAAGATCCAATCTGGGTCATCATCATCTTCACCAATATATGGTTCACCATCTGCATATTGTTTTGTTACATCTTCACCAACTCTTAAGATAGCTCGGCTGTTTTCTGGGTTATTTGCATCATAACCAATATCACTAATCTTTACAGTTGTGTCTCCAAAATCATATTGGTTTCCAGATGAAATAATCTTTGTTCTATCGCCAATAGTTACAGATACAGATGTTGAATATATGTAATCAACTAAAACAGTATCACCAGTATCAGCTGCAAAGGTATCGCCTGCTTGCATGTTAATTTCATTTGAAGTTTTAGCTGTCATTGAATCACTTGCGAAGTTTTCAATCTCTAAACCTTGTCCTAAGAAAGTAATACTGATTGTTCTGTTCTCATTTGGTGTTACAGTATCAATATTTTCATCAAATTTATAACAGTATTCTAAGGAATCATCTTCTAAACTCATTGCTACAAGGTCTGGGTAATCATCACCTGAATAGTCATTGTCTTGTAAACTAGTTACAACTCTAAAATCAGAACTCATGTTAATGAATTCATGTACATCATAGTCTTTTGAACCAGTTCCGTCATCATATGAAATAGTTGAGTCAATCAAAGATGCAATGTCTGTATCAGTTAAAGCATTTGCAAATTTATTTACACCGATAGTTCCATTCAGTGCTACTTCATCTTCTGTTGCTCCACCAACTACAGTTGTTGTAGTTGAAACAGCTGTTGTTGAAGTTTGTGCTAATCTTGCTGCGATATCAACGGTACCTGCTAAGTCTGCTGCCAGACCTGCTGGATCAGTTCCGCCTGTACCAACAACTAACAAAGTATTCCATTGTCCATCTGCGATAAATGGAGCTGGATAGTCACCTAAGTCTGCTGCTGCAACTGCACCGAGTGCTGTTGCACCTAACATCAATGCGCCAGTAGAAATTGCTGCAATTCTCTTTATTGTATTTTTCGCTTTTAATACGAATTCTTTTTGCATTTTTTTACTCCTTATATGAGTTACTCCTACAAACTGGTTTTTGCTTATAAACATTATGGTCATTTAGGCTACGTATGTCGATTATTACTATATAGTTACAAACACAGTAATGTATTTATAGTTCTATGTAAAAATTAATATATGGATGTTAATCTAGACAAGGAGATGGATGAAGAAGGTATTAAACCAGAGAAACTTGTCAAAGATTTAAGAATTATTACTGCAATTTCTCTTGGAAAAGATAGAAACAAGGAATTAGCAAAATTTTTAGATACAGATAAATCTTTTACATCCAAAAAAGTTAGAGAACTTGAACAAAGAGGTTTAATTAAAAAAGAAGGTGAAGGTAAGGAAACAAGATATTCTCTTGACATTTTCAATGTAATGCGATTCTTACAAAGTAGAATCATAATTACCTCATCAAAAAAAGAGGGAGGTGAAAAAGATAGCCAAAAAGATAAACGGAATAAAGGAGAGAAGTAAAGAACCTGTAAGCGCTCAGTATGAATTAAAAGTATACCAGTTGTTGTTAATTATAATGGCATCGATATTTATTGCACTTATTCTGGGCTTTTACTTTGGAAATATTATTGGATACGCAAACGTGGATATAGATGCACCAGACTATTGTAAGGTAAACAAACAAGGACAAGATATTAGTATAGACTGTGGTGAACTTGCAAATCTTACAGCAGGAGATTTATGTAAGATGTTATCTACTCCGCTAGAAAATAAAATCCGAGTAATAATCGTGACTTAGAGTCACTTTTCTTTCAGTTTCTTTAATTCCTTTTTTAGAATAAAGTTTTCAGCACGGAAACCCTGGATAGTCTGGGTATACATGTGAAGCTTTGCTATGAAATCATTAAAAGCTCCAGTTAATTCTTGTGGATCATCTGAAATTGGGTCTTCAGGTTCAATAATTTCAATTGAAGAAGGCATATAATCATAAATAAATCCAAGAAGATTTGATAATGAGTTTGTTAAGAATTCTAGCTCGATAAATGCTGAAAATAATTTATCACTAACTTTTTTTGGTTTATATGATTTAAACTTAATAATTTCAAGATATGTCTGTTCTCCTATGTTTTTCTCAAGCAAATCAAGAGTTTTTATAATATGTTCTTCTGGAAAACCTGCGATTTCTAGAACTGTTTTTGCTCGTAAAAATCCTTTTTTTATCTTTTCATCAATCTCCTTCAGTTCCATAATCTTCAAGGGAAACTTGAGTTTTTAAAGGTTTATTCTTTAAAACCATTAATAAGAAAAATGCATTTAGTGCTACAGATGCTATCAAAAGCAAGAATAACGGAGTATTTGAATATGTTTTAGCTTTATCCGTATAAACAATATTTCCTGTTGGTTTCATTGGTTCTGTTGGTTCTGATTCTAAGTCTTTA
>JAFCCX010000037.1 GCA_017609995.1 Candidatus Pacearchaeota archaeon
TTATAAAAGTCCATTACCTTTTATACATAAAGAGTTACCATTCTGTCAATTCTTAGATTACAAAGTTGATTGAAGATTCTATTGAATGGGTGAATATGAACTATTAGAAGAAGATGATTCATTCAAGGACGCGCTGCGTTCTCTCTCTATAGATGTTATTAAAGCTCAAATGGGTGTTACGTTTATTAATGAAACACTTGATTTAGATACAAGTACAGTTGAATTTTGACCTAGTAAATATGTTGAAGTTGAGGACGTAGACGGAGTTAAATTTTATTCTCCTTCTATATCTACAAGTTCAGTTGATAACGCCGAAGCTAAATTAGATGCTGACGTAATCGCTAAAACTTGAGTTGACCACAGAATACAACAATTATGACCTGATGAAACTGCTGAAGGTGTTAGAGCTAAATGAGCATCAGCTAAAAAGATGATTAATAAGACTCTTAAAATAAATTGATTCTATTTCTTCGAAAGACTAGCAAGACTTAGATTAGCAAATCTAAAACTTCTACATTCTGAATGAACTAAAGAAATATTTGTTGAAGGATGAGATATAGATAAAAATTGAGTTTACACTCCTTTAAATGGATGATATGGTACATTTACAATAACTCCTGAATTTTTAGAAGGTGAATATAATATAATTCCAATTACTGAATCTATATTATGACTTTCTGAAGAAAGAGATAAACAAAATGCTCTTGCATTTATTGATGTTACGAATGATATGGTTTGAGTGGATTGAAATCCAGTTATACCTTCTGATAAGAAAGTTAAATATCTTGCAGATAAATTCAATGTTGATTACGATGAACTTACTGCATCTACTGACGCTAAGAAAAAACCAGAAGATATAGTTAAAGAAGTTCTGAATGAAAACAAAGGGGTGTCGAATGACACAACAGACCCAAACAATCCTAACTTCATACCGTGAGCTCAAAGAAGTGGTGCAACAAAAAGAATGGCTTCACAAGCAGCAATGCCTGAAGAAGTTTAATAATTAGTTTTTTACTAAAAACAATATGCCAAGAAAAAAGCCTTGACCTAAAAAGAAAATAGGTAGACCAACTGGTTCTACCTCTTCTTCATCAATTGAAGTTCTTGCTAAAATGCGCCAACTAATTGACCTTATAACTGTTGGTGACATAAACAAGGAGACAGGTAAATATATAAAGATAAGTATAGATGATGCCTGCGATGAAGTTTGAGTAGCTAGACATCAATTCTACTACTATGTGAATAAGTTTCCTGAAATAAAGGAAAGATATGAAATGTTTAAGAAACATAGAACAGCTACAATATCAAACAAAGCTGAACAAAATTTACTTAAAGCTATGGCTTGAGAAGGTAAATTTAATTCAATGGAAGGTAAAGATGTTGCTAGACTAGCTCTAGATATACTTAAACAAGTTGAAAAGAATTATAATCCAAAGATTGAAATTGAAACAACTAAAGAAATTGATTTTAGTGAATCAGCTGAAGATATAATTAAAAAAATTGAAGAACTTAAGAATACATAAAGAAAAATTATGAATAATTTAATACAAATTATAAAAGATTTTCTAGCTTATAGAAAGTCACTCTCTGATAGTCAAATGATAGACACTACCCTCGAAGACGGGGATAAAATAAAATTAGGTGCATTTGACAGAGAGCTTGTACAAACATTATATTACAAAACTCTTCAAAGACTTACTGGTGAAATGTTGAAAGGAGAACTTAGTTCTGATTATATAAATTGAGCTAAGTTAACCTTAAAGTCTTTTAAAGAAAATTTTAAGGACTATAAAATAAAATAGATAAAACTATCTATAGAAGAATAATATTACTTTTTTATTGAAAAATAAATGACACATTGAGATAAACTTACTGCAGAAGAAATAGAAGCAGCAAGAGTTTCAGAAGAAAAGAAAGCTGAGGACTTAGCAAAAGCTGAGAATCCCGCAACAATTGATGCTGAAACTCATAAACTGGCAACTACAGAGTTGTCTAAAAAAGGAGAAGCGTTAATAAAAGCTAACATTAAATTAGCTGAAGTATCTCCAAAATCTATATTAGAAATTGAAGATGTTAAACTTCAAAACAAGATTATTAAACATATCTATTGATATGAAAATCTTGATGAGCTACAATCTATTAACGGTAATAAATTCTATGAATCTAAAACCGAAGAAGAACACGAAATGGATGAACTTGAAATAATGAAAAAAGAAGTTCAACTATTAAAACTTCAAAATAGAAAATGAGCAACATCTATTGCACTTGATAATTATAAAAGAGAAAATGATAAACTGTTTACAGATAATCCTGATGCTCTAGAAAAAATTAAAAGTGAAATGGAAAATATTAGTGATAAACTTAGTCCTGCTGAAAGAGTTGAAAGAGCTGCAAAATACGTATACGGTAATTATGTAGATTCTACAACTAAAGCATATTTAGATATGCAAGAAAAAGGTGGAGCTAAAGCTAAAACTATAATTAAAGAATCTTGAGAAATAGATAGAGACAATGAATTCTCTGCTATATTTGATAGAAGATTTAAAAAAGAAACTAAATAATAGTTTCTCTTTATATTAATAAATATATACTTAAAATGGTAAAAATACATAAAACAGGTAGATTTATTGGGTCTACTGGTGTAGGTGGTAATTCAGTTTCTGTTTCAGATGGTGACTTCATTACTAAAACTGGTGGGTTCTTAGTTAAATCTACTGCTGGTACTGCAATTGAATGAGTTGCTGCTGGAGAACAAACTTTTGCTTCAGATAACCAAACTGTTGCTACAAAAAAAATGCAAATAATTGAAAAAGATGATTATAGTGAATATACAATGGATATTGCTGGACAAGTAATAACTTTCTCTGGTGATTTAGTTACTTCTAATGTTGTTGATATAAATGTTAACGGTGTTGCAATGACTTCTGAAACTTTTGTAGATACAGATGCTAACTTATTAACTGCTATTGCAGCTCAATTAGTTACTGACTTCCCTACAATTATAGAATCTGCTACTACTGGTTCTCATACAATTATTATAGTTCCTGTTGCTTGAAACGATACAGCTCTTATAACAGATGTTGTTGTTACTTTAGGTGCTGGGCAAGAAACTGCTGTAGTTACATTAGATGCTGTTACACAAGCTGATGAAGGTAAATTCTATGATATGACTTCTGGTCAAGCTATAGACATCTCTACTGAATCTGCTACTACTGGTCAAGTTAAATTTGTAAAATATACTAATTGAACTGAAGCTATAGTAAACGCTGTTAACGCATAATAAATTTATAACTTAAATTAAAGAAAAATGGTATTCAAATCAGAAACTATCTATAATGAAAATGAAGGTGCTAAATTACTTAGAGCTGAAATTTTAAACATTATAGATGAACAAATATTCTCTGCTGGACTAGACCCAGTGGCAAGCTCTTTAGGATTTATCGAAGAAATGGTAGAACTAAGAGATGGTAAATACACTACAATGTTAGGTACTAATGACTTAGAAGAAATTGGTGAATTCGATGAATTTGCAATTATCAACAAAGAACAAGGGTACGAAAAAGGGTATGAACTTAAAAGATTCGGTGGTAAAGTTGCAATCTCTAAACCTCTTAGAAAATGGATTGAAGTTTATAATGGAAGTGAAAAAATCTCACCTTCAGTTAAAACTGAAATTACTAAATTAACTAGAGACGTTCAAAGACTTGTAAACGCTGCTAAATTAACAAAAAACAACCTATCTACTAAAATCTTAACAGAAGGTTTTGTTGCAACTAACGCTTATGGTGCTGGTTCTGCTTCTCCAGATGGTGTTGCATTATTCTCTGCTTCTCACGTTATTAAATCAACTGGGGATTTACAATCAAACTTACAAGCTGGTGCGTTAACACAAACTACTCTTGCTGCTGCGATTGAAAAACTTAGAAATATGAAAGACGGTATGGGTAGAAAAATGAGAAGAGCATCTGTTTACTCTCTTATTGTTTCATCAGAAAATGAAGCTAATGCTAGAAAAATCTTAAATGATGGTTCTAACTTTGCTGCTGCATTATCAGATACTGAAACTAACAATTCTGTAACTTCAAACATATTCCAATGGGATGGGTTTAGAGTTGAATTATTAGTATTAGATACTCTTAATCAACCTTCAGTTAGTTGAACTGTAGGTACTGCAACTGCTTGGTTTTTACTTAACAAAACTGCTGCTAGTGAAATGGAAGCTTTCAGATTCTTAACATTATTCAACGACGAAGTTGATATGTATGAAGATAAAGCTACTAAAGTGTTGTATGTAGATATTGATTTATCGGCTACAACGGACCATTACCAAAGTGAAGTGATTGTATGAAGTACTTGAGTTTAAGCTATTTAAAGCCAATATTTAAAATTTAACATAATGGTCAGTGACTAAAAAAGCTACAATAATTGAATGACAAATATTCTGAAGACTTACAGTTATTGAGGAGGCTCTTAAAAGAGTCACTCCTTGATGAACTGTTAAAAGGTATTTTAAATGCAAATGCTCTTGTTGAAATATAAAAGAGTATATGATGAGTCATATAAGAAATTGAAGAACACAAAGTTGCTGATGTTATAGAATTGAATTTTTACAAAATCAAACCTGAGAGAAAAGTTCTCAATGGAAATGATGAAAAACTAAATTTAAAGAAAAAGTTAGATGTTCTAATCAATATAAAGAATGGAGAACTAAATGTTTTAAAA
>JAFCCX010000038.1 GCA_017609995.1 Candidatus Pacearchaeota archaeon
CCCGACATCACAAGTTGACTCAGAATCTACTGTAGCGTAAACTAAAATATCCTCCTCAGCAGAACTAAACACTTGTCCGTCATTAGGAAATAAAATATCGACAGTTAAAGCTTCTACAGGCATACAAAGGAATAAACTTATAGTTAGAATGCTTAACAAAATCAACATAATTTTTCTCATAGATCTAATAGTATATCAAAAGTTAAAAGATTTGTTATTTATAAACAGAACACTGGTTTTTGTGTAAAAAGTCTCTAGTCTTTAAGCAAGAGTGCGTGTAACCATACTTGTGCGCTATTCTAAAATTCACTTGTTAGTTTCTTTAATTCATAAAAATTTATATAACACCATTAACAATCCTTAACACCATGAACAAAAAAGCAAAAATTCAATTGATTGGTGTTGTTATTTTGGTTTGTATTCTATTTATTGGTTTGGCTGCAGCAGCAAAACCAGTTAGAGCGCCTAAAGAGTGTAATGATAAAATTGATAATGACGGTGATGGAAATATAGACCTAGCAGATTCTGGTTGTGATAACAAAAACGATAGAGACTAAACTGATTGTGGTGATGGCGTCTGTGAAGGTGGTGAAACAAGTGAAAGCTGCCCCGCAGATTGTTCAGAACCAGATTCCTGTAGTGACACAGATGGTGGAAATTTTATCCTTGTTTTCGGTACAACTTCCGGATATTTGAATAATAGTTGGTACAGTAATGATGATTACTGTGTCGATGGAGGAACTATTCTAGAATACTATTGTTCTGGCGACTATGAACAAAGCCAACAACAAAGTTGCGGAACAGATGGATATGGTTCATATTACTGTCAAACTGGAGAAGAGATATGGAGTGATTATACTGATTACTTCTGCAATGGCGGTGAATGTAATTCAAGTGTAACTCCAGAGTTCCAAGAAGATTGTGATGATTCTGATGGATATGTCGGCGAACCATATTGTATGGATATGAATACTACTGTATATCAAGATTACAGAAATTATTTCTGTAGTTCTGGAGCATGTAATTATTCTCAATATCCAGATTTTGTAGAAGATTGTAGTATAGGTAACTTCACATGTATAAACGGCACTTGTGTTTAAAGTGTCTATTTCTTTTTCTTTTTAGCTTTTCCGCATAACGAAGAATTTCTAACTGGTGTTTTTACACTTTATATTTTATTCAAGAGGTGAGCGTTCAAATGTTGCTGATAAGTTTCCTTACATAATAATATATCACAGAAGAGACCATATATGCAGAAAGTGAGGATAGAAAAACGATTAACACAAAGCAAGGTTTATCTACCGACGTTCTAATTGCGCCCTGAAGTGGTCCAGCAATGAGCATACAAACTTCTGTCCAAGCTACGAAGCCAGAGCCAACTGCCATGATAGTCGTGAATATCAGATTAGCTAGATTTGGTTTTAAGATTTCTTTCCATTCCATTTTGATCATAAAGTGAGAGTTATTTTGGTACACAACAGACACAAGGGCAAAGTAAGCCTACTACTTCACCTATATTTGTCTCATTAGCATAACATTCATAATCAGGAAGTGTGTTTAAAACTCTTCCACCTCTATCTAGACATTCATCAGGATCCATTGAGATATACTCTATAAAGGTTCTATCTCCGTAGATACATTGTCTTGGGTGGCTTTCCATTGCAGGACTACCTGTTGCTATACATTCTTCAAAATTAGTGACTTCTTTCTGAGTGAAAATGAGAAAAACAGCTATCAATGCGATTGCTGCAATAATAGCTAAAATCAGTTTTTTGTTCATATACTCTCTAGGAAAAGGTTATATAAAATTCTTACGCTAAAGTATACAAGATGGCATGGCCAGTTTTAATGTTGGTTATTGCAGGATTGGTTGTAGCTCTTGCTATTACAGCTGTATGGGCTATTAAACATCGTAAGAAGATAAAACCTATGAGTTATAACCAGTGGATTACTCTGGGTATTGTTTTCCTAGCTATTGGACTTATCTCACAATATATGGGTAGAGGCCTTAATTTCTTCTGGATATTAGGTCTAGCTTATATTGGAATCGGACTTTATGGAAAGTATTATTTGAAAGGAAAAAGACCAAGTCGAAAAATAACAATTCTTGCAACAACTATTTTATCAATACTAGTAATTTTGGGTGTAGCAGTATTTCTTGCATTGATATATCTACAACGGATATAAAGTGAGAGAATAGTTGCAACTTCTTTATATTAATCTAGATTTTCTTTACTTATTTCAATTATTAAAGGCTATCTAAGAAGAATAATGATTGCATTACCAGCATAATTACTAACAAGATAAAAAGAAGTGTTATCCACCCCCAGAAGGAATAATTTATAAGATTATTTGGGACATCCACACACCCGCAATTCTTAACGAAAACCCAAGTCACAAATAGAACAATTACTGTTTTTCCAACTAACTTAAGGAACATTTTTTTCAATGTTACTACACTGCTTTTTGTAAACATTTAATCGCATACTGCCAAATTTCTCTTAAAATTAACATACTTAGTTATTCTTTGCAATATGGAAGAGAAGTAACTCTCATAAGTGAGTTTTTGCGAAGGTTTATATATCTTTACTTACATATAATGTATAATCCGTTACATTTAACGTATTAAGTTAAATTCAAGAAAGACTATTACTTACATATGATGTATTGAGAGTTACATAACATGTATTAAACTGTAACACGCAAGAGTTATCACTTACATGTGATGTAAAAAACGTTACATAAAACGTAATATTTAAATAAAAGTGATGTGTAATTAGTTAAGATCTAAAATAGTTGCGCTGATTTTTAGGACTTTTCTTACATATTATGTATTGAACGTTACATACAACGTAATATTTATATAGAAGCAGTTCCTTACTTAGCTTGTCACGGTATTATGGTAAGTAAGACTACAGTTAGCAGTAGTTATAATATTCCTTTACCTATCACTATTTTCAATTCTCAGTTAACTGTTCTTGAATCAGTTGTCAAATACTTATATGAAAGGCAGGGTCTAACCTTAGCAGACATTTCTAGAGTTCTTCACCGTGACCAGAGGAATATATGGCATATCTATGACCAGGCTAGAAAGAAATATCCAAAGCAGTTTGAAGCAACTAAAAGTGAGACTTTGGTACCTCTTTCTGTGTTCTCCAAGCCAAAACTATCTGCACTAGAAGCCCTTGTTCTGCACCTAAAAGACGCTAAACTAATGAGTTTCCAGCGAATTGCTGAGCTGATTCAAAGAAGTCCGAGCACTATTCGGACAGTTTACCTCAGAGCAAAACTGAAGAAAGTGAGTGTTAAGCCAGTTACTTTTGAGTTCCCAATAGAGATTCTAAATAAGAATCTCACTGTTCTTGAATCTGTTGTCAAATACCTTCATGAAGAGAAAGGTTTGACTTTCAAGCAGATTTCTCATGTTCTCTATCGTGACCAGAGAAATATCTGGCGGATTTATGCCGCCACTAGAAAGAAAGTTCCTGGAAAAGTGAGTGTAAGTGGATCAAAGTTAATGATCCCTATCTCAATTTTTGCTAGAACTAAGCTTTCTGCAGGCGAAGCTCTTGTTGCCTATTTGGTTGACAAGAGAGGTAAGTCTTACCGTGAAATTGCCGATCTAGTTGTGCGAGATGCCCGTACAATCTGGACAATTTATCATAGAGCTAGAAAAAAGTATGAACGATAAAATAAGGAGATTAAATCATAGGAAAGAAGAATTAGTTAGAAATATTCATGCATGTCTTGAACAAAGATCAAAAGCTATACTTAGTGGCGACCAGAAATGGATAAACTATTATGACAACGCAATCAAACGAGACGAATACCACTTATCTTATGTTGAACAACTAATCAAGAGAGAGAAAAAGAAATACGTAGTACCTTCAATTACAGTAACAGCTGCAATCCTGATTCTGCTAGCAATTGGTTTGGCTGTCGGGCCAAACATGGTTGGAATCACTGGTTTTGCTGTAAACGACACTAATGTAACTGAGCTTAATGTAACAAACATAACTAATGCAACAATTGAGGCGCCTCTGAATGTGACTGAAAATGTCACAATTGAAGGTGTAGTTACTGAGAATATTACTGAAGAACTTAATATCACTGATGAGAATCTAACAATTAGCTTAGAAAACATTACCAACGTAACTGAGATTAATGTAACGAACATTACAGCCGTGAATGTTACAAATATCACTGAAGTTGTTGAGAACATTACAGAAGTTGTGAATGTTACTGAAGTTACTCTAGAAGTGAGTGTTATTGATGAAACTACATTGCAGTATGATGCTGTAATACTTCAACCAGTTACATGGAAGAAAACAGTTACACTTGATGGAGAAAATGAGAGTCTATCTGTTGAAATCCCAGAAGAAGCTGTCTTAACTAGTGTTACAGAAATTGAAGCAGGTCAGCTAATTGATATTGCAGAAAATAAGATTAGTGAAGCACTATCTAGTGGACTTGAAGCAGAAACACCAACAATTATTGAGAAAGAAACACCTATAGAATTGAGTATTGAAGTTGCAGGAGAAGAAGTAGTTATTGTTGATGAGTCTAACTTATGGATAAAAGCAGGTAAGAGTCTTGGACGAGGAATAACTGGTGGCGCTGTAGCAGAACCAGATAGTTCCTGGCTAACCAGCTTCATGGACTGGCTAAAGAACTTGTTTAGATTCACTGGTTTTGCAGCAACAGAAGCACCTGGACAGA
>JAFCCX010000039.1 GCA_017609995.1 Candidatus Pacearchaeota archaeon
CCCCCTTAGTAGCTATTCCTGTGATAGCTGAACCACCTGTTCCTGCATGATTAACCTGCTCTACTTGTAATGAATTAGTTGATGTGCCGTCATTATTAATTGTGAAGTTGAATTCATCTCCTCCTGCAATTAAGTCGTCTTTGTTTTCACCATCCATGAAAAGATACCATGTATCTGTTCCATGCCCTGCAGTAACATTATCTACTTCTGTAAGGTTAATAGCTCCGTTAGTAGTTGAAGTTGATGCGTTACCTGCTTCAAAAGGTAAGTAAATCTTTAATCCTCCAGCAGTGTATATTTTATCAAATGATACACTATCACCTGCAGTGAAGTTAACTTCTTCAAGCCCGCCAGATGTATATTGAACAGTTTCAACTTTGAAAGAAACAGAGCCTAAACTACTACTACATGTCTTGCCTGCATAATAGTCGTCGCAAATCGTGTCTCCAGTAACTACATTTATAATGTCTGTTTCATTCCTCTTTGTTGCACTATTATAAGTAATAGTTGCTCTTAGAAGATAAGATTCTGCTTCGTTAGTGCCTGTGTATGATGCTACAAACCACTTATGGTAGTCAGCACCAGCTGCACTTTCTTTTTCTGTGTAAGTTAAAAGACTTGTATTAGTGGTTGCTAATCTTTCTGTAGCGGATTTACCAATACCTGTAAAGTTTGCTGTTGAGTCCGAATACAAAATATTGAAACTAGCATCTCCATCTTTGATAGGGACAGTTAATTCAATACTTGTGTCTCCGTCATTGTCAATTATAACTTTTTCTTCTTCAGGTCTAACGAAGTCAGCCATAGATAACTTGAGTGTTTCAAATCCAGGCATTATAATATCTGAATCTTGTGTTAAGAAAACCTCTGCATTTGGGTCTGAGTTCCATTTAATAACAATTTTGTCAATTTTTTCAGAACCTGATGTTCCGGTAGAACGATAAGTATATCCTTTTATACCTTGAACAGTTACATCATTTAATTCAATGTCAGAACCATCTCCAGCTATTTCTAACTTGCCAGAGCCAATGCTGAATTCAACATTACCTGTTACCCCTGAAACATCTCTTTGGAAAAGAGTCCTTATTCCAATAAATGCTCCATCGGAAAGTTTTTGTGAATCACCGAGATTTAATTCGTTTGTAGTTTCACCATTGACAACTAGTCTTACTTTTGTTGTTGTTAAACTGTTTATACTTACATCGTAAGAAGTGTCTCCTATTGTAACAGTAACAGTTTCACCTTCGTTAACAATTGCTGTATTTGCAGAGTCAAGTAAGGTAAGTTTTCCTAAGTAAGTTGAACTTGTTCCATTATCAAAATCTGAAACATAGTATGTTTTCCCAAATAATGTCAAGTCAGAACCTTCAATGTCTTCTAGTTCAGTATCAACAATATCTGATTCTGCATCCTGAATAAAGTCAAGGGTGTAGTTCAGAATAAATGTGTCTGAAGTAAACTTGAAACCTAAGGCAGGAGTTTTTTCATCTAATCCTTCTTGGTCCTCATAATCAGAATCTCTAAAATGTGTAAACGTTGGAGTTCCGAGAGTTATCGTTTGTTCATACTTGTACTCATCATTGTCCTTCGCTGTGTATGTTCCGTCTGCAAGCAGAGTGTCCATGTTATCTTTATCAACTGTGCCTATAAAAACACTAAAAGTATCTCCTAGGTTTAAATTGTTGTTCGTTCCTGCAAGTAAAACATTATCTCCGCCTGTTATTACTGCGGTTCCAGATGTATCTGCAGTTAAATGACTGCTTAAACTAGTTGCAATATTAGCGGCTGCGACTAAGTCTGGTGCTTGTGCGGTTGTACCGTAAACAACAGATACGTCTGCAGCTCCGCCAGTAACAAAAGGTTCTGGGTAAGTTGCTGCAGCTGCTAAAGCAATTGTAGAAGTTAACATTGCTGTTGTTGCTAAAACGCTAGCAATTTTTTTAAATTTAAACATTCTTTTTTTAATCCTCCTTTTTGCTTTTTCTTCTTGGCAGCCCAATCGAAACCTCTCCGTGGTTTCGATGCATCCAGGGTTGTGAGTCAGCAAAGCTGACGGCCCTTGGGGCACCTCTTAAAGGGAGTTGTTTAATACAACCCGCCGACACTTATTCGTAAGTGTCAAAGCTTAATAGGGATTATTAGTGAAATTTGATTTGCTTTAAAAAGCTTTCTATGATTTTTTGATTTGTCGAGGGTGATTGGTGTTGTGATTGGTGTTTTGTATATAAATGTTGCGTTACTATTCTAGAGTTTATTAGGTGTTTTGAATTTGGCGAGTTAAGATGATTTTTAATGTGTGGTAAATTATACCATATATGTAAAAACGAAACATATAAATAGTTAATGTGTTTAAAATATATGGGGTTGAAGAAACCATATATAGTGTTTATCGACGATAAAATGGCTGAAAAATCAAAGACGCGGGAAATTACAATTACTGAGCAAGGTGGAGCGTTTAATGCTATTTTTAAGAAATTTAAGAGCGAGAAAACTGATTTTGACTTTGAAGGGCTGGGAATTTTAAGAAAATTACTTAGTAATGAGAAGGCGCGGTTGTTGAGTGTTGTGAAGAATAGGAAACCGGGGTCGATTTATGAATTGGCGCGTATTTTGAAGCGGGATTTTAAGTCTGTGAATGAGGATATTAAGCTTTTGGAGAGATTTGGGTTTGTGGATTTGATTGCAGAGAAAACTGGGAGAAGGGAGAGACTGAGGCCGATTTTGGCTGTTGATTCGATGTATATTCATGTTAAACTGTAATTAATCAAGTCTTTCGAATAATGTGAATGTAATTACTATTCCTTTGCCTAATGGTTTTTCTGCGACTTTGTATTCTCTTGAACTAGGGCTAGGACTTGTAACTCCTGGTGAAATACCAAATTCTTCAATATTGATTATACCTGTTGCTTCAGAGAGTGCTTTAATTTTATACCCTTGGTAGGGTCTTCCTGGACCAGGGTTCCAGCTGTTTTCTGTTATATTTCTAGCTAGTTGCTCTAAGTAATCTTTTAAGCTTCCGGATACTCCTGCAGAACAAATGTCTGTTTCAGATGCTTCTATTATTGCATCTTTGAAGTTGAGTTTTGTGCCTGAAACTTTACATTCTGTTGTGTATTCAAGCATTGCGTCAAGGAAAAGAGAGACTTCGCTGACTTCGGTTCGGTCTTCTGTGGCGCCGGGTTTTCGTAGCATTATTCCCAGGAAAACGAGGAATATTACAGCTACAACTGCAACAACCATTACAAAGCCGACCATTTCTTCTTGGGATTTTTTATTCACTTGCACAACCTCCAGAGCTCACTGCGTTCACTCTCGAATGTTGCAGTAGCATCATCCGAGCGGGTTCTGCGCTCCAGCAACCAATTTTTGCTACATTGTTTTAATTCTTTATTCACTTGGGGCATTTCCTCCTGAGACTATTATTTTGCCGATTTCGTATTTGAAGTTGTGGGTGGTTGGGTCGCGTCTTACAAGGGAAACAAATGCTTTTGATGTTGAACCCATATTTGGTTTGCGAGGGATGATTGTTATATTCTTGGTCTCTCCTAGTCCAGGTACTGGGTAAACTATTTCTACTGCTAGATAATCAAGGTTCCAGAGGGAGCTGTAAACAGTTTGGTCTAAGGAGGCGATTTTTTCGAAGTCGATACAGGAGGAGCAGTCGCTTGCAGATGTGAATGCGAATTCTGGGGCGCCGGCTAGTGCTAATGCTATCTGAAACGCTTCTTCTTCTTGTCTTTCTTTGGCGCTTGCTCCTATATCTGCTGACCATATTGTGAAAAAGATTAGGGCGATAATGCCGAAGAAAATCATCAGCATGACTAGGACGAACGCCATTTGCTGAATTTTCAGCTGGGCTTTTTTAGAATAGGGGGCAAAGTGTTGGGTTTGCATCTTGGATGTTAACTGCAATTGGTTTGATTGTAGACAGATAACTTGAATCTGTTCCAGCAAGGGCAGGGGGGCTAGTTTTGATTATATATTGGTCTAGCGGGTCATTAGGAGCATTAATTAATGAACCAAATTTACAATTATATGCCGGATTTCCTTGTAAAAGGAGGGCTTTTTTTCGGTAAGTTTGTGCAAGATTATTCGCGCGGAGCATTAGTCTTTGTACTTGGCAGTCGTAGATTGTTTTGTTTGAGAAGATTGCTGCTAGGAGGAGAGGGTATAAATTATCTCTATTTGGTGACAAGACATAATCTAATTCTTGTCTGTCTTTTTCTACATAGGTATCATGTATTATGATGTCTCTATCTGGATTATCACATTCGTCACGATTACTTGAGTGGCATACTTTTCTGCTATTTGGGGGGCAATCTCTGGGGGGAGAATTTGTTATGTTTACTAATAAACTTGAGAACTCGTTGGTTAAATCTCCCATCCCCGGAGCAGTATCTATTTCTATGAAACAATAAGAATGATTACTGTGGTCGCTCCAGAGCATCATTATGTCTGCGACTTTGAATGGGAATTCAAATGGTTTTGAGATTATGTAGAACTCGTTTTCTGCTAGAACTTCTGCATCTGAGAAGAGATATTTGTTGTGAAATGAACTTGGTATTGTTTCTCCTTCACGCCAGGCTCCGCCGATGCCTGCTTTTATTTTTGTGCTGATTAACTGGGAGCCGAAAGTTCCAGAGGGTTTGCAGTCGTTTAATAATTTTGTTGGTTGTTTGACTGTTAGTTC
>JAFCCX010000040.1 GCA_017609995.1 Candidatus Pacearchaeota archaeon
CATCACTTAAACTAACTTCCTTAAGACCAATTTCTTCCTCAATCAGCTCTAACTGGCCTGGTGAAACATCAATTACAGATATGTCTATTTCTTTTGTAACTGGAGGTAAAATCTCATGTCTAACATCTGGTGGAACAAACATAATATAAACGAGAACGCCAATTATTAAGAAAACAAAAACCTGTAGAGCCGTAGCATTTCTATTAAAATCGCTAGCCATGTATTTCTATTGTGTACTATACTATTTAATATTTTTGATATCGCTCGCTTAAGCTCGCTTGCTAAGCTATTGATTGAGATTGCTTAGGCTAGAGCTAATCTCCTCGTATAACTTAATAATAAGAAAGCTAATAAATATCAAGCAAGTAATAATATTCATGAAGCTTCTATCCTTAAACCGCAAGAATAATACTGCTAGAATATTCGTTAATAGCCTTGATGATCTCTGGCATCTCAGTAAAATCATTGATGAAGGTGATTTTGTTAGTGGAGATACTGAAAGAAAGATAAAATTAGGTGGAGACACAGAAAAACCGCGAGTTATTCGAAAGGTTGTCAAAGTAAAAATTCAAGTTACTAAGTTGGTTTTTGCAGAATCTGAGCTTCGTGTACAAGGCATAGTTGTACAAGGCCCTGATGAGATTCCTGCAAATTCAGCACATTCAGTTGAAATTCTACCTGGAAAGGAATTTTGGTTAGAAAAACCAAAATGGATGGAATATCAGTTAAATCGATTAAAAGAAGCTGAAAAATCTACAAACATACCAAAAATGCTGGTCTGTGTATTAGATGATGAACAAGCAAGTTTTGGTTACTTAACTTCTTCTGGAATGAAGCCTGCTGGTAGTATCTCTCTCAGGTTAACTAAGAAACGAATGAAAGAAGAGAAAAAAGATGATTTGGAAAAGGTTGCTGTAAATATCATTATGAAAGTTCAGCAAAACAAGATAAAGCAAATTATTGTAGGCAGTCCTCTTTTGTGGAAAGATGAAGTTGTAAAAATTCTCAAACAAAAAGATGCTAACTTAGCTAAAAATGTAATTCTTGCAGATGTGAGTACAGGATCTGCTAAAGGTCTAACTGAACTTATCAAGGGAGATTCTTTAAATAAGATACTCAAGGAAAGCCAATTAAATAAAGCTAGCAAACTCTTGGAAACAATTCTGCTGAACATCTCAAAAGATACAGACTTAGCTGTTTATGGATTAAATGAAATAATTTCTGCAACTAATGCAAGTGCTGTTCAAGAGCTATTAGTTTCTGAAAAACTAATGAATCGAAGAAGTGAGCATTGGTCTCAGATTGAATCTGTAATTGAAAAGACTGAGCGCAGTGGTGGGACTGTTCACCTCATTGACAAAGGTTCAGAAGTTGGGCATCAATTAGATGGACTTGGCGGAATCGCTGCATTATTGAAATTTAAGCTAAGAGGATGAATACCAATATATTTATATTTCTTATTATTAACGTAGTATTATGCTAAAAGTAAAGGGAGATTGGATTCATTTAATTGCAGCAATTTTCTTTCTAGGTATTGGTTTCCTAATTTTGAAACCTTACTTAATGGCTTTTATTGGTGGTGCAATTGTTGCATATTTACTCTATCCTACTCATAGTCGATTAAAGAAATATATTAGCAATGTTGGTTCAGCTACAGCGATAACTGCTGGTGTCTTTGGACTCTTTATGTTGCTTTTAACTTATGGAATCAGATTGATTGTTAATGAATTTGGAAATGTCTATGGTGTTGTTAGTTCACTAAATGAATTAACTACAAATCAGATTCTTCTTAGTATAATCAACACAGGTATGGCGAAAGCAACTAATATCCTTTCTCAGCAAATCAACGCAATTCCACATCTTGTTTTATCTGTAATCATATTCTTCATCTCACTTTTCTTTTTAATGTTAGAAGGTGAGAAACTATTAGCCTGGGCAAAACATTTCTTACCAATGTCTTCTGTTAACAGAGAAGTTGTTGTTAGCAGAATCTCGCAAAACATAGATGCTTTTGTTCATGTTCAGATTGTAATTGGTATTATTCAAGGTATTGCTGCAGCAATTGGTTTCTGGATGTTCGGAGTACCATATCCACTTTTAGCTGGACTTGCAGCAGCAGTTTTATCAATTATGCCAATTATTGGTGTTTATGTTCTATACATCGCAATCTCAATATATCTCTTCTACATTGGAGATGTTAACACCGGAGTTCTGCTACTAACTTATGGTATAATTATTGGTAGCTTACTTGATTATGTTGTGCGACCATTTTTCTTTGGAAAGAAAGCAAAAATTCATCCACTAATTATCTTCCTCGGAATTTTTGGAGGACTTGAGCTGTTTGGATTAATTGGAATTATTCTTGGTCCAATCTTGCTTCTAATTACAGCGATAGTTTTAAAAGAAATAAAGTTGAGTATTAAATAGAATGGATAATTCAGTAAAAAACACAATATATTACGCACTTCTTTTGGCATGTGTAGCTACTTTCTCTGTGTTCACATATCTTGCTTACTCAATGCACAATTTAGTAAAAGGTACAGGATATACCTTCCTTAGCTACATAATGGTTTTACCAGTTGTTGTATCAATAATTCTGTTCATAATTATTCTTGCTATTGGAAAAGACAGTATCTATCAAGAAATCATGACTTTATTCCAATAAGCTTTCGAACCTTTTTTTTTTTTTTTAGTGCTTATTTTTATTTACAACAAATCTTCCATTTCTAGTTTGTTCCAAATCATCTGGATGGAAAAAGTGCCACTCTGTTGAAAACTTAACTCCAACTAAAGGTTCTGCTCCAAAAGCAGATGCAAATGTTTTGAGTTGATTGATTTGATCTGCATCAATATATTGGTGAGGATTCTTTGTTGATTTACATTCAACAACAATCTTTCTGCCTTCTTTTCCTGCAATAACATCTGGGCTGGGAAATTTCATACTTCCAGAACCAGCAACTCTGGCAGCTGTCCAACCAACTTCCCAGAACATTGCCACAAGTTCCCTTTCAGCATTAGAACCTTTTTGTTTCATAAAAATCAATTTCTTTTTTAACTTAAATATTCTTCTATAGCGACATGCAACTCTGAAAATAGAGAATATGTGATCTTTCTCATCTCTTCAGTACATTTATCATATTTATTTTTCCTTAAACCATCCATAAAAGATCTTAGTTTAGTTTGGTCAGTATTCATTGGAACAAAAGCACGTAAAGTTAAATTAACATCATCTGTTGTTAAAAGCAATTTGCCGCCATCTTTAGTGTGAGAGTGAAATTCTAAATTACAACCCTTAAATTCCCGACTTAGTTTAAGTTGAGATTCGTGTTCTGTTTCAAGTTTTTGCATATTTAATTTAGTAGTAAGAAGCTCTTCTAAAACACCTAAGTCGCCCTCTAAAAAAATCTGTACAGTATATTCATCACTAACTCGCGTAAGAACATATTTAGGAGAAAACCTTGGTTGCATAATACAAAAGATTCAATCTAATTAAAAACAATTTATCTGGTGTAGCAAACTATTTTAAAAACACTTCAATTACGTCTTCGTCTTTTAGCTTGTGGTCCAATCCAACTTGCTGGCCTTGGAATTTAGCTGATGGGCCCCATATTTTTGTATAACGAAACTTTTCTAGGAAATCTTTGTGAATAATTTTTGCAGCTGTTTCAACTGTTGCACCAGCTGGTAAGATAATCGGTTTCTTTGCAATCCTACCGCGAGATCTTGTTTGAACACGAATCTTTTTCTGAGCTTTCCAGAATTTCTTTGCTAAATCTTTGTCAAACTCATGCCATTCAACTTCTGTAAACGGAAGAACTTGATCAAGACCTTTTCTCTCTTTCTTTCTTCCAAGTTTTAATCCTGCTAGTTTTAATTCTTTCTCAATTAGTTTTCTATCTGACTTGTTCTTCAGAACTAGCACAACATAATCTGAATTTCGAACTGTACTAAACATCTGTCTTCCATGTTTGGTGTCTGCAAAACCAGCATATATCGCAGGAATTTCAACACCCTGAAGCCAAACATTCTCATATGGAATCATACGAACTTCTGGCTTTTTTGTTGTGAATTCATACTCTGCAACTGGAACTTTTTTACCAGAAAGTTTTGAAAGTAATGTAGATTTTCCAGAATTTGGAATCCCTAAAAAGACAATCTGGGCAGCACCTTCTTTTGGAATAGAAGTTTGTCTTCCAGATTTACTTGTTTTCTTCTCTATTTCACCTTTGTATTTGAATCTAGCAATTCTGCCTTTAAGATCTGCACGAAGTCTTTCTGCACCTTTATGAGTTGGTGCAGTAGCTAACATCTTTTTCAAGCATTTGATTTTTTGCTGAGTAGTTTCAGCTTCATGAAACTCTCTTTCTGCTTGTAAATAATGAAATGTTACGTTTGTTGGCATGATTAGAGAAAGGAAACCTTTTTTAATAAACTTTCTTACTCGCATATATGTTAGGTATATTCAGCTTTGTTGCTGAAGAATTCGAAAGAATTTGGCCAGTTGGTAGCCTAATCACAAACGTACTTCTAGCTGTGGTTATCTTTGCTATTGGTTTTATATTTGCAAGAATTGTTGGAAAGTTTGCAAGAAAAACAGTACACGGACTTGGATTAGACAAAGTAAGTAAGAAAGTTGGAATGAAA
>JAFCCX010000041.1 GCA_017609995.1 Candidatus Pacearchaeota archaeon
TCATCTGGAAAGATAATTTGCACTGGAACGAAATCAGTTAGTGAAGCTAGAAAAGCAATTGATAGAATCATTGAAGAACTAGGAAAAATTGGAATTGAAGTTAAAGGTAAACCTGAAATTGAAGTTCAAAACATGGTTGCATCAGGTTCTGTTGGTGGAAAGCTGAACTTGAATGAAATTGTATTCAAGTTTGATAATACAGAATATGAGCCAGAACAATTCCCTGGTCTGGTTTACAAGCTAACTGCTAGCCCAGTCTTAAGCAACATCACTTTCTTACTATTCGGAACAGGAAAGATTGTTATTACTGGAGCAAAAAGTGAGAAAGAGATTAAGGATTCTGTTCAATTACTGCGACAGCAACTGATTAAAGCTAAGGAATTAGATAAAAACATCGGTAAAAAATTAGATAAAAAAGAGTAAGATAGCAGACCTATTTGAGTGAATCTCAAATAGGGTTTTTTCTATATAAAACTTTTAATTCTCAAAGTCTAACCTCTCTAGATGGAGAAGACAAAAGTAGAGGTAGTTAGCGGGGATTTGACTAGCCGACTACGGAATTTTATTGAAAAGTATTATCATAAAGAGCTTCTAACTGTTGTAAAAAAGGGCGGTTTAAGCTTAATTATTGATTTCTTAAATATTGCTAAATTTGATAGGGATATTGCAGATAATTTACTTGAAAATCCAACTGAGATAATTGAGTATTTTGAGTCTGCTATTAAGGAATTTGATCTTCCTGAAGAAACTGTTATTGTTGTCCGAATAGTTAATCTTCCAAAGAGCCAGCACATTAGAATCAGAGATATTAGGAGTAAGCATCTTGGAAAGCTGATTTCAACTGATGGTTTAATTAGGCAAGCTTCTGATATTCGTCCAAAAATGACTGTTGGAATCTTTGAATGTGGTGGTTGCGGAAATCAATTGATTGTTGAACAAAGAGAAAGTAAGCTAAGAGAGCCGATAAAATGTCAATGTGGAAGAAAAGGAAAATTTAGACTTATTGACAAGAAAATGGTTGATATGCAACGACTTTTGATTGAGGAGTCTCCTGAAAGTTTAGGTGGCGGGGAACAGCCAAAAAGAATCGCTGTTTTCTTATCAGAGGATTTGTTAGACCCAAAACTTGAGAAACGGAGATATCCTGGAAACAAAATCCGAATTGTGGGGATTATCAGAGAAGTTGTTGTTCCACTTAGAACAGGTGGGCAGTCAACTAAATTTGACTTACTAATTGATACTAATTCCTTGGAAACAGTTGAGGAAGAGTTTGAGGAAATTGAAATCACTCTTGAAGACAAAAAGATAATTGAAGATTTAGCAAAAGACCCTTATGTATTTCAAAAATTAGTTCATTCTTTAGTTCCGTCAATTTATGGTCATGAAACTATTAAGGAAGCCCTTGTTCTCCAGTTATTTGGTGGTGTAAAAAAAGTGCGTTCTGATGGAACCAGAATGAGAGGAGATATGCATGTCTTCTTAGTTGGCGACCCAGGTTCAGGTAAATCTGAGATGTTAAAATATATTGTAACTCTTGCACCAAAAGCTAGATACATTAGTGGTAAAGGTGCAACTTCTGCAGGTTTAACTGCCGCTGTTGTAAAAGATGAATTTATGCGAGGCTGGGCATTAGAAGCTGGAGCACTTGTTCTTGCAAACAAAGGAATTTGTGCAGTTGATGAATTAGATAAAATGACTCCTGAAGACCGAAGCGCAATGCATGAAGCTCTTGAACAACAGACAATCACGATTTCTAAAGCGAATATTCAAGCAACTTTGCGAGCTGAAACTTCAGTTCTTGCAGCTGCAAATCCAAAGTTTGGACGGTTTGACCCTTTTTCTCCGCTTGCAGCACAAATTGATTTGCCTTCAACTCTAATTAACCGATTTGATTTGATTTTCCCTGTACGAGATATTCCAAACATTGAGTTAGATAAGAAAATTGCAAAACATATTCTTGAACTTCAGAAAGATTTTGAAGCAGTAAAAGCAGATATTGATCCAAAGTTAATGAGAAAATATATTGCATATGCAAAGCAAAATTGTTTTCCAAAATTAACTAATGCAGCTCAAGAAGTAATTGAAAAATTCTATATTGATTTGCGAAGTGCAGCAGCACTTGATGAAGCAGAAATCAAAGCAATTCCAATTTCAGCACGACAGCTTCAAGCACTTGTAAGAATGGCTGAAGCATCTGCAAAAATTAGATTATCATCTAAAGTTTCAAAGAAAGATGCTGAAAGAGCAATTGCTCTTTTGAAATATTGTATGCAGGCAGTTGGAACAGATCCAGAAACAGGTAAATTTGATATTGATAGAATTACAACTGGAATAACTGCAACACAACGAAGTAGAATTTCAATTATCAAGCAAATTATCAGAGATTTAGAAGGAAAAGTTGGAAAGATGATTCCAATTTCTGAGATTAGTAAAGCAGCTGAAGAGGAAGGTATTGAAGCATCAAAAGCTGAGGAGCTAATCTCTAATTTAATTAAGAAAGGAGATTTATTTGAACCACGACATGGAGTAGTTCAAAGAACAGGATAAATGGCAATACAAAGATTAGTAGCTAAAAAAATATGGATTTCTAATTTAGCGGGCGCGCCGTATGTAAAGAAAGAAGGATTTGAACCAAATTATGTTGAAGTAAATGGTAATCAGATTTCTAGAGTTAATGTTATTGCAACTGTTGTTTCTAAGTTTGTTTCTGAAGACGGAAACTATGCCGCTCTAACACTTGATGATGGAACAGATACTATTCGAGCAAAAGCTTTTGGTCCAGATGTTCTAAAAATAAAGAATGTTGAAGTTGGAAAACTTGTACTATTTATTGGGAAAGTTAGAGAATATAATGATGAGCTTTATCTGAGCCCGGAAGTTATCAAAGAAATTGATAATCCAAATTGGTTAATTGTTAGACAACTTGAACTTGGCGAACCTAAAGTTATTACTAAATCTGATGAACCTAAAGCTGAACAAAAAGAAGAAGTTGAAGAGATGACAATTGAAAACCCTACTGATAAAGTTATTGAATTAATTAAAGAATTAGACAATGGCGAGGGTGCCGAAATTGAGAAAATTATTGAAAAAATGGGTTTAGATGAAACTGAGGTAAAGAATATAATAGTTGGCATTCTAAAGTCAGGTGATATATTTGAGCCTCGAAAAGGAAAACTCAAAGTATTAGAGTGATTTATATGAATTACTTTCAAGAGCCAGAACTTGATTCAATTGCATTTCAATATGCAAAGTATATGTATGTTCTTTCTGAAGGCAGAACTATTTCTAATATTGAACTAGAACAAAAATTAGAGATTCATACTACAATCGATGATGGTGACAGAAGGGGCTTAATCAAACGATTAAGAGATATTAATCTAACTGTAATTGAAGACGATGGTAATTTTTTTGTTCAACTTCCACAAGCAGTTAATCAATCTAGAGCACCACAGGTAGTTACACCACTATCTGAATTACCTAAGGGTGATTTTGATAGCGCTTGGAATGAAGCTGCTGATGCAATAATTGAAGGAAACACGCCCGGTCCTAAGGAAAAATATGTTGATAACGAAGGTAATGAGTGGAAAAAACCATAACGAAAGCTTCTTAAAGCTAATTTTTGAATATTAAGTATGGCATTTAAACACACCTACAAGCAGATGTTGGATAGGGCATTTAAGAACCTACCCAAGTCAAAGAACATTACAACTAGATTTGATATTCCTAAGGTAACTGGAAGTCTTCAAGGTAATAAGACAATTATAACTAATCTTTCACAAATTTCAAAAATTTTAAGACGGCCAGAGAGCCACATTTTCAAATTCTTACTTCGAGAGCTAGCTACAACCGGTGATATGAAGAAAGGTGGAACAATCTTCATTGGTAAGTTCAGCTCAGGAATTCTTAATACTAAGATTGAGAAATATGTTAAAGAGTTTATACTTTGTAATCAATGTAAAAAACCTGATACAAAACTTATCAAAGAGAAAGGCATTACATTCAAACACTGTGAAGCTTGTGGTGCAAGAAGCTCAGTGAGGTCTCTAAAATGAAAGGAGAGTTAAGATGAGTGAAACAATATTAGGGCTATCTGTTGGTAATTTTGTGGGTACAGTTATGATTCTTGCAGTTTGGGAAATAATTTGGAAAGCTATTGGATTATGGCATGCAGCAAGAAAAGATGATAAACTTTGGTTTATAATTATCTTAGTTGTAAACTTAGTTGGTATTATCCCAATTGTATATCTAGCAATGAACACAGACTTCTTTAAGAAACTAGCAAAGAAGCTGTCTAAATAATCATGTATTGTAAAGTCCACGAAAGTGAGTATGGAATGTTGGTCGCAGCTTGCGACGACTCTGTACAAGGGAAAACATTGAAAGATAAGGATATTGAGTTCTTTGTTAATCCTAGATTTTACGGTGAAAAAAAGATTTCTGAAAAAAAACTAGCTAAACTTCTAGCACATTGTTATTCAGCTAATCTTGTCGGTAAAAAGGTTGTTGGTTTAGCCCAAGAACTAACTCTTGTTAACAAAAAGAATATAGTAATGATTAAAAAAATTCCACATGCACAAGCATTCGTAGTCCTCGAATAGCTTCAGAATATTCTTTAGGA
>JAFCCX010000042.1 GCA_017609995.1 Candidatus Pacearchaeota archaeon
CCTCCTTTAACAGGACTTGCGTCAATTTCAGTTTGTTTAAACATTAAAATGTCACCAATTCGAACAGGTCCATAAACATTTCGTCTCATAACTTTACCTTCTTCTCTACCTTCAAGAATTTTACATCGAACTTGTTTTCCACCTTGTCGTGTTCCAAGTCCACCGAGAATTTCGACAACCTCAGCTGCAGAAGCAGTATCAGATTCTTCAAAACCCTTTACACCGCCTTTGCCTTCCTTTGTCTTTTTACCTTGTTTTGATTTACTCATCTTTCTTCTCAGGTTCAGCTGGAGTTTCTTCTTCAGCTGGAGATTCACTTTCTGCTATCTCTTCAATATCAGAAGGTTCTTCAGTTTCTTCTTGAGCTTCTTCTTTAGGAGCTTCAGATGTTTCTTCCTTTGGTTCTTCTTCAGTTGATTTCTCTGGTTCTGTTGGCTCTTCTGCTATCTCTTCAGAAGGTTCAGCTTCTTGGCTTTCTTCTACTTCAGGTTTAGCATCTGACTCCGCAGGAGTCTCTTCAACAACAGGTTCAGCTTCTTCTACAGGTTCTTCAACTGGAGTTTCTTCCTTTGGCGCTTCAGCTTTAGGTTCCTCAACTGGTTTTTCTTCAACAGGAGCTCCCTCAGGTTTCGCTTCTTCTACAGGTTTCTCTTCTTCAACTGGAGCTTCCTCTTTTGGAGCCTCTGTTTTTTCTTCAGCTTGTGGTTTTTCTGCAGGTTTCTCTTCAGCTTCCTCAACTTTTTCAGTTGGTTCAGCTGCCTTACCAAGGATTTCTAATTCCTTGACAACATTTATTAATTGCTTTTTAGCATCGCCAGCATCTACGATACTGACAGAAGCAGTTCCAACAGGTAATCCTGCAGCTGCTCCTAGCTCTGATTTTGATGGAACATTAACAAAAGGAATGCCTTTTTCGCCACAAAGTGCCGGAAAATGCATTATAATTTCTTTTGGACTGACATCTTCACCAGCAATAACTAGTTTTGATTCACTTCTCTCCACACTCTTTGTAGTTTCATTAGCACCTTTTCTTATTTTTCCATCTACTCGAGCTGATTCTATCAACTTATAGATTTTTTCTGCTAATTCTTTAGGTACTTCTACTGTATTCATCGTGTTTCACCTAGGAAATCGTTGAATGATGCCTTTAAAAAGCTTACTGTCCATTCATTAAAAATGGAAGATATAGACTTGATGGGATACATAACTGATTATGCAGCTAATTGCGAAGATAGAACAAAAATGTTGCATATGGGTGTAAAGGGCGGTCCTATTGATGAAAATGATTATGATTTTTGTAAAACAACAATTTTTCGAGCAGTAGATGAAGCAGAAGCATTTTGTGATGTAGCAAAAGGATTACTGAATCTTGTTATTGAGCGAAATGTAAATAATGGTGGTACAGATACAACTGATCTTCCAAGTAATTTACGAGATGAATGTCTGAGTGTTATCTATCTAGTTTCTTCTATTAAAGAAGAAACTGCAAAGATGATTAAACTTAGTGAGGAAGTATTTGGACAATATCCTCCACCACAATAATTATTTGTGACCAAATACAAACAGACGATGGTCCTTAAGTTTTTTATCAAGTCTACAGAAACCAAATCTTTCTAGCTGAACAATTGCACCTTCTGCTAAACGACCAGCAGCTGGCTCAATAAGGCCTTTCACAATCTTTCCAGTTGGCATAAGAATCTCACATTTAATGGATTTATCAGAAACCGACTGAACAACAGGAAGACCTTTTTTCATAGCCTTTCCAGTAACTTCAGATGTTCTGAATTGAACTTTGCTTGAGAGTTTGATATTTAATAATTTCTTTAATCTAATTTCCGCTCCGCTTTTATAATCAGATTTTGGAATGTAAATCCTATGCCCAACAGGGAGAATTCTGTTTCCAGTTTTATCTGGAATCAATGGAATCTTGATACTCTTTATTTTATCTTGATTAACATGAACTACAACAGGATTTGGAACAAAGAAATAATGCTCAGCTACAGGTTCAATAAATTTCTTATTAACTGCTCCAATTGTTTCCATAGAAATTTCTCTCTGAGCGCGAGAGAGTCCCATTTGTTTTGCTAGTTCAATAAAAGTTGGTGGAACAAATCCTCTTCTTTTTAGAGCAGCCATTGTTGCAAGTCGCGGGTCATCCCAACCTCTAACTTTCTTTTTAGCAACCATCTCTCTAATAACACGACCTTTTGTTACAGCTCCTTTCAAATTAAATCGTCCATATTGGATGAAAGTTTGCGGTCTAAATCCAAGTAATCTCTTCATCCAGTTTTGAAGTTCAATTCTTTCTTCTCCGAAGTTAATATCCCGTAGAACATGAGTAATCTTTTGCCACTCTTCCTCGCAAACAGATGCAAAATCATAGAGTGGCCAAACACGATATTTTTTTCCTTGTAAATAATGCGGAGTCCAACTGATTCTGAAAATAACTGGGTCTCTAAGAGTTCTGTTTTCAGCTGTCATGTTTCCTCTTAAACGAAGAACAGCTCCACCTGGTTTGTACTTACCATCAATCATTTGATGCCAAGCTTCAAGTTGATTATGAGCTCGCCTACAAAAACAAGTTTTACCTTTTAATCGATCGCTTCTCATATGAGCAATAGAGCAAGTACAGACATATGCGTTACCATCTTCAATTAATCTTGAAGCCACATCATACATCTTTCGAATATCAGCACTTTCATAAACTATCTTATCTGGTTTTAAACCAAGATATTCAATAACATCTGAGAACATTGCTTTTACATATTCTGCTCTACATTTCTCTGGATTTGTATCATCAAATCTTAGAATACATTTTCCCTTGTACTTTTTTGCGTAGAGATAATTAATCGCAAAAGATACTGCATGACCTAAATGCGGATATTTGCTTGGGTCTGGAGGCATCCGAGTTACAACTTTTCCTAACTCAGCTTTTGGCAACTCCCGAACAACACGCGGTTTTGGTGCTTGAGCTTCTTGAAGTGCTTTAGGAGAAATTTTGTAAAGAAGTTCTTTTTGCTCATCTGGACCTAATTGGTTAATCTCTTGGATAATTTGGTCAATTAAACTAAAAGTTTTCTTCATGTCTTTTTTTGCAGCTGGCTTTTCAGCAACAACTTTTCCAAGAACAGCTTTAGGATTAGCTTTACCTTTATGCAAAGCAGCATTCAAAAGCGCAAACTTCTCGATGATTTTCTTAAGTTCCATTTTAGGAATAAGCCTTTTTGATTAAGGCTTCGTGTTTTGAACATTCTTTTCTAACTGGTTCCAAGATTTCTGAAAGTAAGTCAGCAAAAGCAGATTTCAAATCCATTGGATGAAGTTTTTCAGCCAAATAATCTTTTTCTAAATCTGCGTAAGTTTTGTAAGTGATATTTCCGCCAAACTGCTCTGGCCGTTTGATATCTAAGTTCTTTTTCTTCCTTTCTAGCCAAGGGAAGATTACTAATTCAAAAAACATTAGTACACCATTATCTTTTTTTGAACCAGCTGGACAATAAGCTCGTTTAGCTTTCTTTCTAATATCTAATGGTGAATCTAATAAATCAATTTTTGATTCGCCAACAGATGCTGACATCTTACCACAACTTAATCCTGGAAGAAGTGGGGTAAATATGCAAACAGGTTTTTTCTTATCTAATGTTGGAAGAATCTCTCTTGATAACATATAGATTCCTCTCTGGTCAATTCCACCAAGTGCAATATCAATATCTAGTGCAGCAACATCCCATGTCTGCATTAGTGGGTAAAGGAAGCTACTAACATTTGGTGTGTTTCCAAATCTGACAACTTCTGATGCTGCTCTCTTTGCTCGAGCAAGGGTTGTTTCAGCAGCCATTCTAAGAACAGGGATAAAATAATCTGAATCTTTCTGGAAATCTGACCCTCTAACAAATTTGATTTTACTAACATTTGCTCCAAGAGATTTTAGAAGAGCTTTCAAACCAATTTCATATAATTTTGAGCGAGCATCTAACAGTTCCCAAGGAGATTTCCTATCATCAATATGTGCATGCAAATCAGCTATCATGAAAGTGAAATCTACACCTGCTTCGACTAAATCAGCAATTTTAGTTAATGGAATTGAATAGCCAACATGCAATCGCCCTGTTGGAGCATAACCAATATAGGCTTTTACTTTCTTTTTTCCAGAAAACAGCTTACTAAGCTCATTCTCAGTAATGATTTCTTCAGTGTTCCGTTTAACTAAATCCAATTTATTCATAGTAGAAATATCAGATGCTTTTTATTAAATGTTACCTTTATTCCTCAATTAAGTGTTTGGCTTTACTAATATCAACTTCAATACCGAACTCTTTGAGCATTTCAGCTAGCGCTTCAACAGGCAAACCAATTATATTTGTTCTAGGTCCTTCAACTTTCTGAACAAAACTTTCAAATTCTGGATCTTCTATATTATATCCTCCAGCTTTACCTGCGAACTGTCCAGATTCTAAGTATTCGTGTAGTAATTCATCACTAATTTGTTTAA
>JAFCCX010000043.1 GCA_017609995.1 Candidatus Pacearchaeota archaeon
CCGGCGCCTCTACAATGCCCTCTTTCCCCTGTGGAATTGGCTCAGGTGGGACTTTCTGCTCTTTCATGGGCTCTTCAGCCTTCTCAATAAATTCCGGGATTAATTTCTTTCCTTTTTCGGCTTCAATCTTTAACGGTTCACCTGTCTTTTCGTCAATGACAATTTCACCAGGCTTCCTTGATGGTTCAACACCCTCAATATCTCTTTCTGTAAGAATCTTCTCAATATCGTCGGCTTTATCTATAATCTGATTCTTGACGGCATCCTGAATTGTCGAAATATCCTCCTGAGAAACGCCTTTTTCTTTAGCGTCATCAATCATTTTGTCTACTTGAATACCGCGCCCGCTAGTCATACCACCTACCACACCCCCGCTCCCGGCCCCGCCAATGAAACTCTCAACAGTTCCTTCCAATAAATCCCTCGTTGGTTCATATCCCAATTTTGCAATCAGATTCTGCCATATAGCCTGTAAAACCTCTTGAATTCCCTCTTGTCCAGCACCAGCAAGAATATCTTTTGTTAGCTTTCCAGACCCACCTCGCATAAATCTTGTTAATGGAATACTTTCGAGAATCGCCGTACCTATTGATGATGCCGCGAACAATCCAGTAGCTTTTTTAACAGAAGACTCCGCCTCTCTTGCCTCCGCATACGTCTGTTCACCTTCAAGCATCCCTAAAAAAGCAAGGCCGGCAACAGGGTTTTTTGTGGCCATAGATGCGACGGTAGCCGCCGCCAATGATGGAATCGATTCACTTATAATTGTAGCAGCGCGAGTAAATGATGGATTTTCCATAAAACTTCCCTGAAACAATTCCGGATTTATTGGTTTAGCTATTCCTTCCCTGCTTGCCTTATTCCAGAAATCTTTCGCTGTTTTTCCCCACTCTATGAGTTTGTCGGATATTTTACTATGAATCTCCGCATCTTTCTTTAATCGTTCACGCGCTTTCAAATCTCTTTCAAATAATTCAGGATATCGTTTTAGGATATCATCTTCTGTTGTCAATTTCATATTCTCACCCAAAACAACCATTAATCCACCTGTGTTGCTTGGTATGCTTTGGAAACCACGCAATGTACCAAGAACGGGCTCCATAAATGCAGATTTTGTTATTTCTTGAATTGTATCTACTTTTTTGCTTGTCAAAATATTCTGTAAAAACGAAAGCCCTTCCCGCGGGTCTTCCGGGGTTCTCATGGCATCGCTTAGGCGGATCGGCGATTGCTGTTCTATTTCTTTCTCTTGACCCATTACTTCACTCAACCTTATGGGTTCCTGTTTTCCCATTACTTCACTCAGCCTAGATGTTTCTGCGGCGCTCGCTTCTTTCGTTACAAATGGATTCAGTTCGCTTAAATCAAATCTGTCTTTAATTGACTTAATCCGATTCATCCAACCACCTTCATATTTCTTATATTTATCAGGATTTTTCTCTATCAGATTATTCATAAAAGATTCTCGTCGATCAACAATGTTTTGGATTAATGCTTTTTCTCCTTTTCTCGCGATATAATCGTTCGTGGCATTAATTGTCTTAGGCCCAATTTTTCCATCTGATTCTGCGCCTATTATTTCCTGAAATTCTTTTGTTGCTCTTGATGGCCCAGAGTTAAATCCGAAATCAAACATTACCTCAGCGACACCTTGCGGAAGTTCATTAAACTTAGGCTTATTAAAATATTCTTCTTTAGCTATTTTATAAACTTCGTCCTTACTTATCTGCTTGACATTTTGTTTATCAAAATTATTCTGTTCCCGATAAGAGTCATATGTCGTCTGCGTGATTCCAAAATTAGTCGGCCCGGCATGATCTTCCGTATAGCCGCCCTCATATTTCTCAGTCTGTTTGAATATATCCTCAAACGGGTCTTTTTCTAAAACGGATGATAACAGAACTGACATTAAGTCTCCTATTGAACCTTATTAACCATTGGCTCATTTGTTTTTTTGTCAAAATCAACTATTTCAAATTTCCCCGTCGGAGTTTCAATAATTTGTCCGATCTTATACTTCCCATCTTTTGAAAATCTCTTATTTATAGACTCACTCGCCCTTGGATATTTCTTCTCATAATCCGGCCCTAATTTCGATCTTGCATATCTTTCAGCTTGGTTTTTCGTTTCAAATTCCATGAAATATCCGCTGCTGTCTGTAACGCCGCCGTTTTCAAGTGTGCCCAAAACTTTATCAACGGTGGTTGGCTTATCCTCTTTTGTATCGAAAGAAAGGTCTATCGGCCCGGCATCCGGCATATAAGAATTAATGAGCTTTTTAAGATCACCACTCATTGATTCAGTCGCCATTCTATTTTTTGTCTTGGCCTCCCCAATCATCATATTATCTGCATCAGACTTTGCCTTAAAAGCCTTATATAAAGTGCTAACTCTTTGAGAAGCAATTTTATATCCTAAATCATCGAGTTCGCCCTGCTGTTTTCTTTTCTTCAAATTAAGATCGGCAGTCTGTTTATCAATTTTATAAATTTCATCTTTTCTCTTTTGTTCAGATTCCTTAATATCAATATTTCGCCGTTCTTCTTTTGCTTGTCTAAGCCTTCTTGTTAAAGCTAATGCTAAACCAGTACCCTGCATACCCATAAATTACCTCCTTTTTAATTCAATATATTCTTAATTAAATCATTAACGTCTATTTCCGTGGAATCAACCAAACCCGAAATAGCTTCCCCTTGTGCTTGACCTATACCTAATTCAGCCGAATCAAGAGCTTTTAAATAATTTAATGATAGGTTTGATCTACCAAGATTATAATAATTTCTTTGAGATTGTGCGCTAAGAGCCCCGCCCCGTACTCCGGACAATATATTTGTATAAGAATCTAATAATCCTTTCTTTCCTTCGAGAGCCGTAAGATAATCAGCATATGTCATCTTTGTCGTACTCTCGCCAACAGCTTCTGCGACTTTCGACGTTACCGCCCCACCTCGCCGTCCTGTGGCAGCCGCGCTTTCCATTGCTGCTTCTGTCGTTTTAGCTGTACTTAAATCAAGTGCTTTTAGAAATTCATCACTCCCTTGTTCACCAATACCCTCAAACGATGTTCCCTCTAAATTACCTTCAACCATTTTTGACGCTAAATCATACAAATCATCCTGGGTGGTTTCGTAATATTCATCTTTATGAAACTCGGGCATAGAAAAATCTTCAAGGTTGGATTTTGACTTAAAAGCCTTGTAAATAGAATAAATTGATGATAATTGTCCCAAACTCATAGAATTACCTCCTATTCAATAGTTGTCATAATTATTCTTGCATGTCCTGATGTCTGATAAGTAGCCACTCCGTCAGAATCATAAGTGATATTTATTCTGTTCTGGCCTGCCTGGAGCGTTACTTGTGATTGTGTAAAATTATTTAGCTGTATGCCATCTTCCGAACCACTGACTTCACCACGACTTAATAATGTATAAGCATTGGCATTTGTCCCGTCAGTAGAATACAAGACGGTTGAAACCAATCTGGTTGTTCCTAAATTATGAGTCTTTGCATATGTCCCAGCAAGCGCTATTGCAAACCATCCGCTATCATAATAATTAGATTCTTCTCCTAAATTAGATATTTCCGTGATATTAGAACTGGCGTCGTTATCGAAAGACCCTAACTTCCTATAATAAGTTGCCCCAGTTGGCGACGTAGAACTTAATGAAATCTTAAATGTTACGCCCGTAATATCCGTGTCAGCTACAGCATACATATAATATGTATCGCTGGCTTCTTCTGATCCAGTATCAATGTCATCCCAATCAACCGTTGTTTCTGAACTCATGCGACGAAAAACTTTACCATCTCCACTTGAGTTCACACAATCAACTTCTCCTGTCCCCAGGGTTAGTGCGCTTGCGCTTGAATACTCTATCCTTAATCCATTCCTATAATTATAAAGCAATCTCTCAAGAGCAGCATTATTCTCAGGGATTTCAGCATCATAATCATTAATATCTGTATCACCTTTTGGCTCATCGACATCCCATTGGTCGGCTGAATATGCTTGAGATTGAAATAAAAGCAACAATGCAAAAATAATAAACAACATTCTTTTCATAATAACTCCTAGTTTAAAAATTATACATTTTTAGGTTCCTATCGCAATCCAAGATACTTGAATACTTACAGCCATTGTTTGATAAATTTTAAAAGAAGAGCCGCTAACCCTGATCGCTTTAGGGCTACTATTTCTATCATCGGCTGTGCCCTCCTGCATTGTGAGAATAACAACATAAGAAGTGGCACTCGTAAATGGAAGATTGGAAATTGTTACATTCGTATTATTAATAGTCTGAGTACCATAAGCTATCTCAAGAGCATTTTGATTTTTAGATGTCGATGATGAGGCACTCGTTCCATAATCCGAAATACCGTCCAATACAAAACTGGCTCCTTCAAGACCATCTACCTGGTCAGCATTTAAATTAGTTACTTTTGTT
>JAFCCX010000044.1 GCA_017609995.1 Candidatus Pacearchaeota archaeon
AGCTTCAACAAAATCTTTTCTAACACTAGCAACAGCGTTCTTCATCCATTTTCTTACTCTTCCTATTTCTCTTTGATTTGCTTCAATTGCTTTTTTGTTAAGTTGAATCTTACCACCTAATTTTCTCTCTAAACCATTTAAACTGCGTTCATAAGCTTCAAAAGTAGTATCATAATTATCATCTATTCTTGCTAGTTCTTCATGGAATTCTTGTCTAGTCGCATCAAGTGCTGCATAAAATTCATCTCTTAGCTTTTCATTTTCTGCTGAAACATGGTCTTGCATTAGTCTAGATTGATTATCTCTTACTTGCTTATCTTGTCTCAAGTGTGATGCTTGTCGTAATCTAGTTATTTTAGTTACGTTTCCAATACGATTAATAGTATGTTCTAATCTTGATACATCTTCACCAGTAGACCAAATTATATTATCAAGACGAGTTTCTGTGCGTTTTATCCGAGTTGCAGCATGAGTGAGTCGAGTATCATTACGAGAGATGTTGTTAAGATAAATGTCTAATTCTTTATCAATTTCACCTAGTCTATCTTCTACATTAGCAAGAGCTTCACCAAGGCCATCAGCTTTCTGATCTACACTATCAATATAGTTATCAGAGTCAATAAATCGTCTGCCTAGCTGTCTCCGGATTAAATGATCTTGATTTTTTACCTTTGTTCTTAAAGCTATAAGATCTTCCATATTAGCTATATTATTATCATCGAAATTATGCAAAAGTCTAAAATAAACATCAAAGAGAGCATTCATATTTTGAATAGAAAGATTAGCTTCTTTAATATCAGTTATATTACCAGTAACTAGTTTGTGTAACTCAAAACCAATATCAACTAGACCTCTACTAAGAGTCATATACCTATTTTGCATATCAGCTACGTCTTTATCATCCATATACTCTATTAAAGAATTAATCTTAAAAATGCTTTGTTTTGTACTTACTCTCCAGTAAAACACAAAACCACAATACATGGGCAAAACATTTATATGCTAGTAAGCTTAACTAATATAAATAAAGGAGTTAAAATATGGCGATTAATCCTCTAACTAACTCTATTGAACTACTGAAAGACTTTGGATTCTTCCAAGTCATACTGCCTATGATTCTTGTATTCGCAGTTTTCTTCGGAGTCCTTGAAAAAACAGAAATCTTTGGTTCTGGCAAGACAAATATTAATGCTATTATTGCTTTTGTTGCTGCATTCCTTGTAGTAACAGTAACACCTATTGTTGAAGCAATAAATGCAGTAATCCCAAGCGCAGCATTCCTATTAATTTTAGCAATGCTTTCCTTGATGCTGTTTGCCTTTTTTGGTTTCTCACCAGATAGTATGCATGGAAGTAAAGGAATGGCTATCATCGGCGTAGTTGTTCTGATAATAATCTTCCTTGGCGTAATTGATGTCTCTGTAAGTGGGGTCAACATTCCAGTTGTACACCAAATGACTCAGGCATTTGTTGGTGGAGAAGATGTTGGCGACGGCGGTATTGGAGCTGGACTAAGTGATGCAACAGATACAAGTGGCTTTGGAGTATGGACTGACGAAGAAGTAAAAGAAGGAATCAATATCGGACTCAGTTTGGCGATACTTGTGGGAATTCCGTTGTTAGTTATTTGGTTCATAACAAAAGGTAGTTAATAAAGATGGCATCCTTGATTAGCGGAATAGAACTATTAGAGAATTTAGGATTCTATTCTTTTATTTTTCCAGTTATTATAGTATTTGCTATCACATATGGTATTCTTGAAAAAGTACAGCCGTTTGGCGAGGATAAAAGAAGTGTAAATGTACTTGTTGCTTTTGTAATCGGATTATTTATTGCTCAATTTACAGAAGGAACAACTTTCATTCAGTTATTTATCCCATTTGTTGCTGTTTTCATTATGCTTATTATGCTGATAATGTTGATTTTTGTTTTCTTAGGTGTAAAAACAGATACAATACAAGGAGCACTAGGACATCCAGCAGTTTACGGACTGGTTATTTCTGTGTTCTTAATTGGAGTATTCTTTGTTATGACTCGCGCAGTTCCGGCATTTAGTTTGGTGAGTGCAGATACAACAGATCTTACATCAGAAACAGGTCAAATTACTATTTCAGATACTGGTGAAGTGACTTCAGGTTTGGATCCACAAACACTTCAGGAAAAGAAAGTTATGGAAGAAACAGTGTTCCATCCAACGATATTGTCGCTCTTTGTAATGTTAATTGTATTTGGAACAGCAACATATTTCATAACTGGCGTTAGAAAAGCATCATGAATGATTTTCTCGGGCTTCTAATAGGTTTGTAGTCTTACAAGTTGCTAAGTTAATATATATCTTAGAAAATAGAAAATAAGATTTATCTTGTTTTCCTTGGTCGTCCACGTTTTCGTTTAGCTGTTGTTTTTACTCGAGTTATAGTTCTTCTGGTTGCAGTTGCAGGCTTAGCTCGTTTGGCCTTACCTACAATTGTCCTTAGCTCTCTAACATTTGATGTAAATGTAGGGATAACTTTGTCAAAAACTTGACTTAGTGCTTTGAGCTCAGCATTCACATCTTTTATGCTCTTATTATAGTCATTTACCTTAGATGTTAATGCTTTTTGGGTTTCAGAGTGTGTATCTGAGATTTTTTTCATCTCGTTTTGAATAGAATCAATTTGCTTTGTAATTCCATCTTTCCAAGACTCTAAATCATCAACAGTTGACTTGACTTTTTCCCATTTATCATTAATTAGATTTTCAGCAATGTTCTCCACATCTTCAGTTACCATTTCCACATGGTCTTGTGATTGTTCTGGTGCAGTTGGTGGTTCTGGTAATCCGCCACTATCTGTTGGCATTGGCGCACCAAATGGTGCTGAAGGGGGCGGTGGTGGAGGAGGCATAGGTAAACTTGATTGTGCTGAAGGAAAACCTGGTATTTGATTTCCTGCAGGAAGTGGAACTCCAATTGGTGCCGGACCACCGACAGGTGGCATTGGACCTCTCTGAGGAAAAGTAGAGCCCATTGGGGGGTTTAGTGTACCAATTGGTGCTGGACCACCCATTGGTTGTATTGGTGGCTGTGGATTAGGAGCCATTCCTGGCATCGGAGCACCCATATTTGGTGCTGGTGCCATTGGCGGTACACCTGGAATTGGTGCATTCTTTTGAATATTATTTAGTTGATCTGGACTGTTAAACTGTTGTTCTGGATACATTGTTGGCATGTCAATTGGTGGTAAGTCAGGTTGTGTCGGTGTTTTCTTACCTAAAAAATCAAATAGACCCATCTTTTTCCTCCCTTTCAAGTTTCTCAGAGATTAATTCCTCAACTTCTTCCTTTGTTACGTAATCTATAGGGTTGAGCATATTAATGTATCTTTCGATTACTTTAAGCTTTTCCTTTGGAGCAAAGGAATCTAGCTTGTCAAACACTTTATCATATTCTTCAGTAGTTTTCTTAACTTCAGCACGCAGTTCTCGGATTGTTTCAGTAAGCATATTGATTTCTTTGTTCATTTCTTTCTCTTTTTCTAACAAATTACTTTCAATTAAGTCAAGATGCTCACGAAATTCTTCAAATCTTTGCTCAATTATACGAATTCTCTGATTTATTTGAGCAGAAGCGCCGATACCTTGTTCTTTGTTATCATCTACCATTTTAACGAAAGTGTTTTATTTATCCGAAACTCTATATTGTATTATATAGATGCCTAACTATAAAACTTTCGTATCATAAATGGACGTGAATAAACACTGGACAAATTCCCGTAGGAATTTGCTAGCGTTCATTTACAAGGTAAATAAACATGGCTATAAGTAAATTTGAATATAAGGTAATAGATGAAGGTGGGCAAAAGGTTCTCAAAATTAATTATGAAAAGAATGTAAACACACCAAGTATTGAAAGAGATGCATTCTGTATGGCTAATGTTATATCAACTTTAATGAAAACAGGTTCTGTTACAGAAATTGTTTTCTTGCAACGTGAGAAATTCTTATATGAAGAATCTCAAACAAAAATGCTTGTTGAGCTTGCGGAGTTTATTAATGATTTAATAGAGAATAAAGATGTTCTTAGTGAAAAGATGATTGGTTCTTCTCCAGATTGCGGAACATGTTTTACAGACAGATACAACTTCTTGCGACTCTTAATTACAGCTGAACTTCGTGAAGATCCAGTTGCTGCTTTTTATGATTTATATAATCATATTAAAAAAGAACACTTAAAAGAAAAAGTTCCACAACTTGCAAAATGTTCTTCGTGTGGTTCTACAAATACTAAGTTTCTAAACACATTAAGTTTCATTTACAAAGAAATGTCTAAACTTTCTTTGATTAAAGTATCACAGCAATTTATGGATGATTACAAATATGGAGATAGAGAAATATATTCAAAGATTTTCAAACCAAT
>JAFCCX010000004.1 GCA_017609995.1 Candidatus Pacearchaeota archaeon
CGTCTTGGTCGCTTTCGTTGAATTTTACCCATTGTTTATCTCTTTGGTTGATTTGAAAGCTTTTTAAGACTTCCTATCATGTTTTTTATGTCAAAAATCTAACTAATAGCGACAGAATTTCTCTATAAGGGGTAATAATGAGTTGAAATAATGGGTTTATAAATTTTGTGTTAACAGTTTACTCAATCAGAAAAAGGCTTATATTCGTTACGTCTTATGAAAGATAATATGGATCAAAGTGCTGCAGGTTCAGGAATAGAAACAATTTTTGATGCTCATTTAACTAGAGAGCCTTTTCCCGAAGATCTTAGTGTTCTAGATCCAAATTATGTCCCCGATAATCTCTTACATCGTGAAAAAGAACATGAGACGCTTATCTCTGGTCTTATTGTTGCTGTACATGGAAAGACTCCACAAAACCATATGCTTTATGGTGGAACTGGTACTGGAAAAACAGCATCAGTACAGCAGATCTTGGATGTTTTTGAGAAGAGAAATAAAAATATACTGAAAACAATTGGCAGTGAGACTCTAGATGATTATGTTGAAGTTCCTGAAGGCTTTGTAAATCATGTATTTATTGATTGTAAAACAAATAATCGCGCATATGGAATTCTATGCACAATAAATAATGCTATTTATGGTGCTGATGAAGCGCCATTTACTGGTTGGTCAATAGATCATTTGTATGAAACTTTAGTAAAGAATTTAGAGCAGAATAGTCGGCCAATGATTGTTGTTCTAGATGAAATTGATAATCTGCTTCAAGAGGCTCATGGAAATGATACTTTATTGAAGCTACTTGAGTTAAATAATGTCTCGATTGTTGGTATTTCTAATAATATTAATACAAAAATGTATTTTGATTCAAGAATCACAAGTAGATTACTTCCAAAAGAGATTGTTTTCAGTCCATATCGAGTACAAGAATTAGAAGATATTTTCCAACAAAGAGCAGATCTATCTGGTACTAACTGTGATCCTTCTGTAAAAGCATATTTGGGTGCAACGGTTAGACAAAGAAGCAGTGATGTTAGATATTTAGTATCTTTACTTAGACATTCTATTGGTGTTAAAAATTTCAGTGGAGATGATGTCCTAACTGAAGATCATGTTAACACCGCCTTAGATTTAACTGAAAATGAGGCTATTCGACAAACAATAGCTTGCCTAAGTACACAAGAACAATTAGTTCTCGTAACTATCGCACAATGTGAAAATACTGAAATGAATACTGGAAATACCTATCCAAGTTATGTACACCTTGCAAAAAGTTTGGGAATGATTGACCTTACTCAGCGAAGTTTTTCTGGAATGTTAGGTGAGTTGGATCTTAAGGGATTAATCACCGCGAAAGTAGTAAATAAAGGGAAATATGGTCGAACAAAAAATCTTAATTTAGAAGTCTCTCAAGCAGATATAACTGCAGCACTAAAAGGTACTGTTTTAGAAGATGTAATTAAGTTCTAGTTTTTTCGTGTGAAAAAGCACCTTGTTGCATATCTCTTTCATGCTCATCACGATCATCAGCAGGTTTGTTTTCAACAACATCATCTAAACCCTTTTCTGTATTTTTATCATTAATAGCAGATAAGTTTTCTAACGGACTATCACACTCTCTACAAGTATAGTGTATTTTAGAAGGTATTACTTCATCTGTTTTATGATCTGCCATATCTTTATCAACATAACGATCACAAGTAGGACAATATAGAGTATTCTCTCTATCTATTTCTTCTTTTGGTTTTATACCATCATAGTCTTCAAGGGGTAATGCTATCATGTTACTGTTTCTTAAAAATCGTTTAAAAACCTTATGATTATCCCTTAATTACAACAAGCGGCTTAACTCTCGCAACTTTTTTAGCTAATCCAGTCTCGTGAAGAACATTAATTACAACATCAACATCTTTGTAAGCTCCAGGTGCTTCTTCTGCAATACCTTTCCAACCGTGACCTCGAATCATAATCCCTTTTCTAGAAAGTGCATTTACAACACTTTCTCCTCTAAACCTTCGAGTTGCTTCTCGTCTGCTTAAAATTCGGCCTGCGCCATGTGCTGCTGAGCCAAAAGATAAGTCCATTCCAGTTTGTGTTCCATGTAAAATGTAAGAGCTTGTACCCATTGTTCCGCCAATAAGAACTGGCTGGCCAACTGCTCGGTATTTCTTTGGAACTTCCTGACGTCCTGGACCAAAAGCTCGTGTAGCACCTTTCCTATGCACAATTAATTTCTTCATTTTACCATTTACTTTGTGAGTTTCAATCTTAGCTGTGTTGTGTGCAATATCATACATTAATTTGATGTCTTTCTCTTTGACATTGAAAACTTTCTTGAAAGCTTGTCGAACTAAGTGGCCAAGTGCTTCTCTGTTAGCAAAAGCTGCATTAATTGCAGCTGCAACAGCAGAGTAATATTGCTGGCCTTCTGGGCTCTTAAATGGGGCACAAACTAGCTCTTTATCTGGGATTTTGATCTTGTATTTTCGTGTTGCTTCAGCTAGAATCTTAGTATAATCCATTCCAACTTGATGTCCAAGTGCTCGAGAACCGCAATGCAGCGAAACAACTGCTTGTCCTTTTTTCAAACCATAGATTTTAGCGATTTTTTTATCATAAATCTCATCAACAATTTGGATCTCTAGATAGTGATTTCCAGAGCCAAGAGTTCCAATTTGCTTAAATTGTCTCTTTTTTGCTAAATGTGAGACAGCTTTTGGATCTGCACCTTTGAGTTTTCCATTTTCTTCAATAAACTCTAAGTCTTCTTTTCTTCCAAAGCCCTTTTTGATTGCAAATTCAGCACCATTTTTCAGAACTTGGTCAATTTCCTTCTCAGTTAAATGAAGTTTTCCTGTGCTACCAAGACCTGCTGGAATTGTTTTGAACAATTCATCTGCAATTTCCTTTTGTTTCTTAAGAATATCTTTCTTAGTAAGCGGTGTTGTCATTGTTCGAACTCCGCAATTAACATCGTAGCCAATCCCACCCATAATTATAACACCAGTTTCAGTATCAAATGCACCAACTCCGCCAATTGGGAAGCCATAACCTGGATGAATATCTGGCATTGCAAAACTAGCTTTCACAAGTCCTGGAAGTGTTGCAACATTTCTTACTTGTCTAAGTGCGTTCCACTCTTTTCCTTCTTTAACATCAGCAATAAGATGATCCATAATAGCTTTGTTTCCAAAAATAACTCCAGGAACATTCATCCCACTATCTTGAGCAAGCTCCCAAGTATATTTCTTAACCTCTTTTAGTTCATAATTTCCTACTTTCATACGTCAACTACTGTTTGAGCAAACCATCTATCGCCCTTTTTTCCTACTTTTAATTGTGAATATGTTGCTGCTTTAACTTCTGTTTTTGATCCGTGTTTTTTCTCGTTGTAAAACTCGCCTTTTGCAATTCCAGTTAAAGCAAGATATCCTGTTTTTTGTTCAATTTGAACTTTGAATTGTGAAAAAACCAGTCTTTTCAAATCTGCCTGAGCAAGTAATTTGTTTAGCCACTCAACAAAAAGCTCATCAATCTTTTCTGCTCTGGCTTTGATTGTAATTGTTTGTAATGCTCTAGCTTTGTCAGCATCATACATTACATTAAACATGGCTTTTGCTGCTTCTTGAAAAGCAACAGCATTAGAACTACCTTCACCAATAATTCCTACATCTGCTTGATGATCAAAATACTTGTACACCATAAATAAATCCCTCAATATTGAGATATAAAAGTATCTCTTTTTAGAAGTTTATTGACCTTCAAATGTAATAACTATTGGTATATTTCCATCGCCGTGTCTAACAACGCTACACAGCGTATCAATTGTTCTGTTAAAAAATTCTGAAAATTCTTTTCCTTTTTGAATTTCTTTCATAGCTGCTATACTAACTATTGCTCCTGTTCTTTCAGAAAAATAATTATTGCCACCTGAAGTTAACTTATAAGTATATCCATGTATTTCAAGTTCTTCTGGTAACTTTTGTGGTGTTTCATCTTCCATATTATCACTTACTAGGAAAGTTATTTAAGAGTTTTCTTTACTTCGTCTATTGCTGATTGTAAAAAATCGTTATACGTACTCATAACTCTGCTTTTTGATGTTAAGATAAGCTGTCTTACAATATCTCCATCAGGAATAACTTTGTAACGTGCAAAATTAATTAGTTTCCAGAGATTTGCTAAACCTTTGACTGTTGTAAGATTATTTTCAGTAAGAATATTACTAAAGACTTCTAATTCAAGATAGAGCACATTTGAATTTCCACCATAAAAAGCAGTATAATGCTCACAAACCTCTTGTAGTTGTGAAGAAGTTAGTGCTTTTTTTATTTGAGTAAGCACTCCTTGATGCTGACTGTTAACTAAATATTCAATACCGAACTCAGGGAAGTTGTGGGCAACTTTTCTAGCCTCTGGTCGTTTAATTCCACAACCTTTTACTACAAGATCAATTAAATCCTTATCAACATACTGAAAAGCATAACCTTTACCACCCCGATAATGTTCATCACCTAACTCATCAACAACAATATGTGTTTTTATTCCATCAGCAAGATCAACAAATGTCGGTGCTTTTTTCTCTAAATATGCTCTAAATTCATCTGCTTTTGAATGTGTTACTTTAAATGTTCTTGAAGTACCTGACGCAATATCTGGGATAAATGTACCTAAATCAAATAAAACTCCTCTTTTTCCTAAGGCTTTATTCACGATATAAACATGAGTTCCTGGAAACATAAAAAGAATAGACACCCAAGTATTTTAAAAGTTATCTTTGGCTAATTCGTCTTTGAGAATCTCAATTATCGCTACTGGTTCTGCTTTTACTTCATATTGTTCAGCTAAATAATAGCTAACCCAGTCAGCTAAATAAAGAATATTAAAAATTCGAGAAAGTTTGCTTTTTCCAGTTAGCTCAATTACAGTACATTCGCCACCCATATCTCTAATTAGTTTTGCTGTTATATCAATCCGTTTCTTAATTCTGTCTCGGTCATCACTATCTTTGAAAATAATTGTATGAAATTCTCCGATTTTCTTTGTGTAACCAACTAATTCATTGTGGTCCAGCTCTGGAAATGTGTGTGAAAAAGCGTGAATCTTGCTGTTCTCATTGATTCTAGTTTTCCAACCATAAGCAATGCATCTAAGCTCATCAGAAGAATAGAAAATTGGTGTTTTATCTTTTAGAATTTTGGCAATTTTCTTAGCTTTTTCGTGAATATCTTTCTCAAATTGGATTGTTAAGTCTCGCTTTCGAATAATTTCATTGTTTTGAAGGATAGTTAACATTGGAAGAGTTAGGTAGCCCATACAACAACGCGGTGGAAGGTTTTTTGGAACTTTTACGCGCATGTGGTCGGTTCTAGCTAGTTCGCCTCCAGAGCTAATTGTAATAACTCTGGCACCTTTTCTTCTAGCATCTCTCACAGCTTCTAAGGTTTCCTCAGTATTTCCTGAATAAGAAATAGCAAAAACAAGTGTGTTCTTGTTTGCTCCTGTTGGTAAATCATAATCGCGATTAACTTGAACTGGTATTTCTTTACCAATCAGCGCATTTAGAATATCACCTGCAAATGCGCTACCACCCATTCCAGTTACTATAATATCATTAACATGAAAAATCTTAATATCCTTCCCAAGCCCAACAGCCTCTTCACATTGCTTTGGGAAACTTTCCAGTACTTTTTTCATATATACTCGCGAGAAGTTGTAATTAATAAAGTTCTATTTGCTAGCTTAAACAAGTTCCAGAATTCTCTTCTTAAACACAGGGAAATATTTCTTTGTGACTTTTGCTCCAGCAGCTGGTGCGTGTCCGCCACCTTCGCAACCTTCAAGGCCTTTACAAGCTTTTTCTAGCAAATCATTTACAGCGACCTTACCATCTTGCCTTCGTGCACTGACTAAGTATTGACTATTTTTAAGATGATACACAATAACTGTTTGCTTTGGATAGTTGTTAATACTCAAATAATTGATCAAAGAGGACTTGATTCGATATTTTGATTTGATTTCTAGTAAAACAAGCTCTTTTTTTGGATAAAATTCAGCTTTTTCTTTGTGTATGTTTCTCCAATGCTGTATTTCTTTTTTAATTTCTTTTCCAAGTTTTGAAATCCAAGTATTCTTCAGCTCAGATGGTTTGTTAATTGAAAGAAACAAGTCAAATGCTCGCTCGATTTTGCAGGGTTTTGATATATAGGAAAATTCAATTTGTTCTGAGATTTTGAAAAGCTCTTCAAATGAATAAGGAAGTTCTTTAAGTAAGTCTTGGTTGTGTTTTTCACCCATATCTCCAATAATTCCAACAGCTGAAATCCATTTGTACTTTTCCAAATTATACATTTTAGAAAATAGGTCCCAAGTCATTCTTGATGCTGGACAATAGGGTTCTGCTTTTCGATAGAAGTAAGCATTCTTAATTTTCGGAATAGGAAATATTTTGTGATGATCAATGCAAACTAAGTCTGCGTGTTTTGTAATGTCTTTTACTTGATCTTTGTTTTTTTCAATACCAAGATCAACAAAAATAACTTTATTGAACTTTCTTAACCACTTAACTGTCTTTGAGCTCATTCGTTGGAAAGAATTTCGATGTGCGTCAATTGGTTTTCCTCGCGCTAGTTTAACAGCATGAGCTGAAATAACACCGGCACATAAACCATCTGAATCAGGATGATAAACAATAGCTACTCTATCTTCTTTTTTTAAATTATTCATGAAGTCTTTTAGTTTCATCTTAACTATCTAAGTTGAGATTCGCGAAATTTGAATTAGTCAAATTTCGAGTGATATAAAGAAAAAAGAAAGCAGGATATAAAAGATTATTCCTGCTAATAGATATTAAAAAAATTAAAAATCTAATTAAAATCTATTTAGAATCGTCTTCGTTTTTGAAAACAATCTCTACAATACACTGGCTTTCCTTCTGTTGGCTTGAATGGTACTTCGCACTCTTTTCCACATTCACTACATTTAGCCTTGTGCATTTCTCGTGGCCCTCGGTCGAAATTTCTTCCGCCACCTCTAAATTCTCCCATTATTTTATCTCCTATTTTATACGAATAAGAACTCGAACTATTAATTCAGCGCTCCTATACGCTCTACCTAAAGGGAAATTCATGAGTTTATAAGGGTTTGTATTTAGCGCCCAGAGAATCAGTATCTGTTTCTTCTCTGAGGTCTATGTCGTCCGTAACTTCTATTATCTCTTGAACGGTTTCTGCCAAAGCGATTGTTATTTCTTAAAACTTGTACTTGAGCAAATTTTAAATATGGGAATTTATCTGCTTCAAGCTCTCGTATATTCATATCATAGTTATGCATAATCTGTTTAAACGCACCATGGTCTCTCTGGCTCAATAAAGTAATTGCTACTCCAGTCTCACCTGCACGAGCAGTTCGTCCAACTCTATGGACATACTCTTGTGGATCTTGTGAAAGGTCGTAATTGAAAATGTGAGATACGCCTTTTATGTCAAGACCACGTGCTGCAACAGGTGAAGCAACTAAGATATTTGGTCTACCTCTATTAAAATCATTGATTATTCTTAATCGTTTATTCTGTGTCAACCTGCCATGTATCATACCAACTTTCATGTTTTGAGCTTTTAGGTTTTTAGAAACCCGTTCAACCATAAATCTATTTGAACAAAATATAATTACTTGGTCAGTTTTTTCATTATTAAGTAAGTGAACGAGCAATGAAAATTTCTCTTTTTGTTCCACGTTATAATAATATTGCTCAAGATATTCTTCTTCGACTTGACTTTCTGCTTCAGCAATAACTGGATGATTCATGTGGCTTTGCTTAAGACGCTCTACTTCTCGAGAGAGTGTTGCACCGAAAAGTAACATCTGTTTCTTTCTCGGAGTGTATGAAAGTATGTGTTCAATATCTCTAATAAAGCCCATATCTACAAGTCGATCAGCTTCATCTAAAACAAAGTGTTTAAGTTTTGATAGTATCATAGTTTTTCTTTGTAAGTGATCAAGAACTCTTCCAGGAGTTCCCACAATTATATCTGCTCTTGCAATAGCTCTTATCTGAGGGTTTATTGCTACTCCACCATAAACTGTTGCAATGCGTATATCAGTATATTTTCCGAATTTTTCCAGCTCTCCTGAAATTTGAATTGCAAGCTCTCTTGTTGGTGCAAGAATTAATGCTTGTGCTCCGGCTCGTGGACGGATAGCATCAAGTAACGGAATTCCAAATGCAGCAGTTTTGCCAGATCCGGTTTTCGATTTTCCAATTAAATCCTTACCTCTTTTGATAAGCGGAATTGCTTTTTGTTGTATTGATGTCGGCTCTTTTATGCCGTTCTCAGAAAGTGCTTTAATCACTTCTGCTTTTATGTTTAGTTCTTGAAATATCATTTTGTGTATTTCTCCTTGGATTTTTTTGTGTAATGAATACACGAATAGCTCTCAGAGAGCTTTAGACTTAAAATCGTATAGATTTTAAAAGAAACAGAATGAGCATAAGAACGTCGCATAAGACGCATGAACTTCTATTTTCGTCTATATCCAATAACTACTGATTATAAATTTGGTTTATAAGGGTTTGTATTTAGCGCCAGGGGTGGGATTTGAACCCACGATCCCGTAAGGGACAGCCTTTCCAGGGCTGCGCAATACCGGACTATGCGACCCTGGCACAATTCTCGCTAATTCTCGCTAATAAAGTCTAAATAAAAATCTTTTTAAAGTCACCTAAATAGCCTAAAATATGGCAACTAAGAAAGTTGGTTCAACTGGTCGTTTTGGCGCAAGATATGGACTTAAATTAAAGAAGAAAGTGAAGGCTATCGAGCAAGTTTCTAAAGGAAAGCATAAATGCCCTTACTGCAAAAAGACTGGTGTAAAAAGAGTTGCTAGCGGAATTTGGTTCTGTGAAAAATGTGATTCAAAGTTCGCAGCAAAAGCATATGATCCAACTATTAAAGGTGAGGGAGAATAAATGGCATATAAGTGTTTTGAATGTGGAAAAGAAATTGATACTAAAAGTATAGAGCGGAGAATAATTTGTCCTTACTGTGGATCACGATTAATTCAGAAAGCCAGACCTGAAGTGCTTAAGAAAGTTAAAGCACGGTAAGATGATAACTTCAAAAATTAATATTAAATGCAGCAAATTACTTGCTGACGCTTACATATCAGCTCTGAATCCTGAAAAGGATTTCAAAACTGAAAGAGCCAGTTATACACTTAAGAAATCACTAACTGGTGTAAAGATTGAAATTAAAGCAACTGACTCAACAGCATTTCGCTCAGTTACTAATTCAATAACAAGTGTTTTAGCACTTGTTGACAAAAACGAAAAGAGGATTTAAAATGAAGAAAGAAAAAGTCGACAAAGATGTACAGGAAAACATTAGCAAACTTAATTTACTACAACAGAGACTTCAGCTTTTTGGTGCACAGAGACAACAGATGCAGATTCAACTAGCTGAAATTGAAAATGCGCTTAAGGAAATCAAAGGTCAACAGAAAGTTTACAAAATGGTTGGTGGACTTTTAGTTGAGAAAAGCGCTACTGAAATGTCTAAATCTTTAAATTCTGAAAAGAAAGACCTTTATGATAAGGTAAAGAAATTAGAAACTCAGGAAAGAGATTCGCAGATAAAAGCTGAAAAAATTCAGGCTGAGATAACTAAGAAAATATAGAAGCGAAAAAATGGCAGATATTAAAGAGGTTGTAGAACTAATTGAAGAAATGAGTGAGGATACTTCTATACCTCGAAATGTACGTGCTGTTATTGACCGAGTTAAGAGTCTATTAAATGATGATTCTAAGGAAATACAAGTTAAGGTAGACACTGCAATGCAAGAAATTGAAGAAGTGTCTCTTGATCCGAACATGTCTTCTCACGCTAGAACACAAATCTGGAATCTAACTAGTCTTTTAGAAGAGTTGCTAAATCATAAGTAACTGTCCTTTCTGCTAGCAAAAACTTTATATTAAAAGCAAGGCACAATCAGTTAATAGGAGGTTTACTATGGGTTTTTTAGATAAAGTAGGCTCTATGTTTCAAAGAGGAACTGGTGTAGAAATCGAAGATGATTATGTTGAACTTGAAGCTGATATTAAAGGCTCACGAGCAAAAATAAGTATTAGACCATTTACTTTGGAGTCTTTTGAAGGCATTAAGCCAATATTGGATGCGATAAGAGAAGGTTATACTATCGCTTTAATTAATATTGCTCCTATCAAAGAAAAAGACAGCACAGCTCTTAAGCGCGCTATCGATAAATTAAAGAAGACTCTTGAAGCCAATGAAGGCGACATTGCCGGCTTTGGTGACAGTTGGTTAATAGCAACCCCTTCCTTTGCAAAGGTTTATAGGGAAGGACGTTCTAAAGATGAAGAGGAGCAACCTCAGAGTACAATAATAAACGAGGAATAATAAGATGATTGATGCAGATATTGTAATATACGCAGCTATTCTCGGTTTACTAATTGGAATTATCTGGAGTTTGAGATATGTCGTCATAATTGACAAGAAAATTTCAAGAGTTGAAACAAAAATTGAGAAAATGCTTATGCTTAGAAGAGGAAGAAAATAAAACCAATTGTTTTTTATAGTATACAGGTTTTTCTATTTTTATGACTTTAATTAAATTACTCTTATCAGCAGAGAATTTGAAATTATCTAAGTTCGAAGCTGAAACTCTTTTTAGAACTAAATTCAAACTTAAAGGAAAGTTCGCTTCTGCCACAATCTCCATCTCAGAAAAAAAGCTACTTGCGTTGTGCGAGAGCTCAGCAATGATTAAACGAGCTTATGTTAATGACCAAAAGGTTTGGAGATTCACTCAAGGTCGGTTTGTAGCTCGAGAACCTCAGAAAAAGCCAAAATTCCATCCTGCAATGCTTAGACCAAAGCTTGCTAGGTTGCTAATCAACTTATCTGGGGCTAAAAAAACGTTACTTGACCCGTTCTGCGGAACAGGTTCAATTCTAATTGAAGCGGCTATTCTCGGTTTGAAACCAACTGGCTCTGATATTGAAAGAAAGCAGGTCTGGTACAGCATGAAAAACCTTGAACATTACAAACTTAAAGCGAAGCTCAGCCAGCAAGATGCCACGGAGCTAAAATACAAAACTAAATTCGATGCAATTGTAACTGACCCACCTTATGGCAGATCATCAACTCTCGCAGGAAAGAAAGTCAAAGATATCTATGAAAAGTTCTTTATTTCTTCACTGCAAATTCTTAAGCCGAAGGCTCGAGTAGTTCTGATGTACCCCAGCAAATTACGTTTCAAAATCCCAAAGAAACTCCAAAAGTTAGCTTCATTCGACTGGTATGTCCACAGATCCCTCACACGGCGAATTATTGTACTCGCTCTCGCGTAAACAAGTCCATTCTCCATCACATGTTTGGCAATGTATCATTCCTTCTCCTGGATGCTCATCTATTACTTTTATATCATAATTATACATGTAAGGTTTGTATCTAAATTTATTAGCTTCAAAACTCACTCCAAAGGTGTATATCGCTACATTTTTACAATATTCTCCAGGATTATCTGCTTCTACTTCATCTATACAACCAGGCATGTACTGCAGCATTTTATCAACATATGTCTTCAATATTACTAAACCCATTGGTGGTTCACCTAATGTTGAAATGTTTTGTTGTGAATTTAGAACAGTTTGCTTAACAGTTTCAGCATCACTTGTTCCGTTTTTATATGCAATGAATGTTTTAAGAGGAGGAAGCGACATCTTACTTAGATTTTTGTAATAATTTCCTTCAATTCTTAACTCCTCAGGTGTTTGTGGTGTCGGTTTAAGTTTAGTGCTAACAAGAAAGACTCCAATAGAAACAATAACAATAAGAAAGATGATTATAGCAATAGCTATTTTCCTATCTTTTCTCATACTTTTAAGTAGAACCTAAAAATATAAAATCCTTTGGAAAAAGCTTAAAAGCGATATTTTCTATTGTTTATTATGACATATATTGATGCACATTTACACATGGATTGGAGCAAACATAGCTTCGCTGCTCTTAAGGCAGCAAGAAAAGCTGGTGTAAAATATCTATTAAGCAATGGAACAGATCCAGCAGCAAACTGGAGAAATGTTCTTTTAGCAAGTAATAGTAAAAATATTCTCGCAGCTCAGGGTTTTTTCCCAGATTATGTTGAAAGATTCTCTAAATCTGAAATCAGTGCAGAACTAAAGCGGATTGTTAAAGATAAAAACAAGATTGTTGCAATTGGAGAGATTGGTCTTGACAGAAGAGAAGGTAAACCAATTCCTAAAATGCAGATTTGGATGCTTAGAGAGCTTTTGAAAGTTGCTGAAAAAATTAAGAAACCAGTTATAATTCATTCACGTGGCTCATCAAAAGAAGTTATGGATGAGCTAAAAAAGTTCAAAGGAACAGTTATTCTTCATTACTGGCTTGGCTCAAAAAAGCTTACTGACGAAGCTGCTGCAAGAGGGTATTACTTCACTGTAAATCCTGTTATTTTCAGAGACCCAACTGTTGAACGAATTGTTCATGATGTTCCACTTGACCGTTTACTAACTGAGACAGATTTCCCCTATAGCATCTTTAATCCAGATCAAATCCCTGAAATCGTCAAAAAGATTGCTGATATTAGATCTATGAAGTCAGCTGAGGTTGAACAACAGATTTTTAATACTTTCAAATCTTTATTTCTATAATGAAATCTTGTGAAAAGCTCAAGAAAGCACTTGAGAAAATGCATTATGAATTTATTGGCAATCATACTGCTCTTGAGATTTGTAGCTGGACTAAGAAGAGTTTGCGTGATGAAGGTGTTTGTTACAAAGAAAAGTTCTATGGAATCAAATCGCATAGATGTGCTCAGATGAGTCCAGCAGCTGGTTTTTGTGACCAGAAGTGTGTATTTTGCTGGCGACCACATGAGCTAAACATTGGAATCCAAATGAAAGGAGATGTAGACTCTCCTGAAGAGATTATTGAAGGTTGTATAATCGCTCAAAGAAGAAAGCTTTCTGGTTTTGGTGGTAATGAAAAAGTAAATACAAAAAAGCTCAAAGAAGCTCAAGACCCAAGTCAGTGGGCTATTTCTCTAACAGGTGAACCAACATTATATCCAAAACTTGGTGAATTAGTTGAAGATTTGCGAAGAAAAGGATGTTCAACTTTTATTGTTTCAAATGGAATGCACCCAGAAGTTCTTGAAAAACTAGCAAAAGAAAAACAGCTCCCAACTCAACTTTATATTTCACTTGATGCTCCAACTTATGAACTTCATAAGAAAATCAATATTCCACTAAGAAAAGATTCATGGAAAAGATTAAACAAGACTTTGAAGCTTCTTCCAAAACTAAAAACACGAAAAGTTATCAGAATAACTTTGATTAAAGACCTAAATGATTCTAATATCAAAGAATGGGTAAAAATCTTAAAGCAAGCTGGAGATTTGTACATTGAAGTTAAGGGTTATATGTGGGTTGGTTATTCACGTAAACGACTGAAAAAAGAAAACATGCCTTATCACGAAGAAGTAAAAGATTTCTCTAAAAAACTTGCTAAAGAACTTGGTTGGAAAATAGCAGATGAAAGCAAGAGAAGCCGTGTTGTTTTGATCTCAAAAGATGGTAAAGTCAAAAAGATTTCAAAAAGCGATATTTGAAACCAGTTTCCTATTTGGATTATTAGTCTGGTTGTATGTCATAGCTATGCAGATTGCTCATCCAGAAAGTGTTAGCTGGAGTTTTGTTTACTGGTCATCAATTCAAATGGATTTTGTTGGTGAAGTAGCTTTTATTATAGCAATAATAAGTTTTTTCTTGCTACGAATGCAAAAAAACTAGAAAGACATCTCTTCTTCTGTATCTAAAATTTCTTGTACATCTTCAACTTCCCAAGATATTTCTTCCTCAGGTCCTTCAACTTCAATTACCTGCGGATCAAAACCCCAAAATTTCCACCACTTTGCAATACCTTCACAGTGTGTGTGGAAGAGCTGTCCGAACTGATTTGTAATCTTGTAAGTTATGGTTCTGAATTTCATACTACTAAGTGAAAATATCACTTTTTAAGTATTACGTTTTAGTGGTGGAGAATTATTATATACTTATCTTGCATCTTTCAGAATATACTGAAAGTTGTGAAAGGTAATAACATGGTTTCCCCCAAAGAAGAATATATCAAACTACTTACTGAAGTTAGTAAGGGTGAAGGTCTTGATGAATTAACCTCAAGATTAATGGCTATACTATACCTTGAAACAAAAGAAATTTCCCTCGAGGAATTAGCAAAAAGAACAGGTTATAGTTTATCAGGTGTAAGTACAGCTATGAAATTTCTGCAAAGACTTGAACTTGCTAAAAAAGTGAAAAAACCTGGGTCAAAAAAAGCTTATTTTTATGTGCAAAAAGATTTTATGGAAAATTTCCAAGAATTTTTTGCGAAAAAAGCCAGTAGAAGCATCTTATCATTAAAACAAAATCTTCCAAATATAATTGAAAATTATGAGAAATCAAACGCATCATCTGAAGAACTTAAAATCATAAAAAACCAATACAAACAAATTCTAGTGTTTGAGCGAGTAATGAAAAAAATTCTTAAAATCCTAGCTGAGGAAATGAAAAAATGACAAAACCCATCATTGACTTAAATGAAGTTTGGAAGGTATTCAAAATGGGTAGTGTTGAAGTTCCTGCTCTTCGTGGTTTGAATATTGAAATCTTTCCCAAAGAATTTGTTGTTATAATGGGTCCGTCTGGTTCTGGAAAATCAACTGCTATGAATCTTGTTGGCTGCCTCGACTTACCAACAAAAGGAACAGTTATGCTTGAAGGTAAAAATATATCAAAAATGACTGAAAGCGAACTAGCTCAAGTTCGTGGTTCAAAAATTGGTTTTATTTTCCAAAAATTCAATTTAATTGGAACTTTAACTGCTCTTGAAAATGTAACAATGCCAATGATGTTTCATGATACAACTTGGGATCATCAAGCAAGAGCAGAAAAACTTCTTAGATTAGTTGGTTTAGGTGAAAGAATGATTCATCGACCTTCTGAATTATCTGGAGGTGAACAGCAAAGAGTTGCAATTGCGCGTGCACTTGCAAATAATCCAGATATTATTTTAGCTGATGAACCAACTGGAAATCTTGATTCTGTTACAGGTCAGCAGATTGTAGAATTACTGGAAGATCTTCATAAAAAAGAAGGTAAAACAGTAATTATCGTAACTCATGATTCTCGATTTACTAAACTTAAAGAAGTAACTCGAGTTTATTTGCTCAAAGATGGGAGGAGTGAAAAATGTATAAAAAAATAATACCGCTAATGCTAGCATTATTACTAATTCCAATAGTTAGTGCTAGTACAATAAATTTAGTTAATCCAAGTACGGGAGATATAAGAGTACTTAGCTCTCAATATGACCCAACACCCGCAGAGCCAGGTAATTATTTAGATATCTGGATAAATGTCCAGAACTGGGGCGCAGTTGAGATTAGAGGTGTAAACTTCTTACTCGAGCCAGAATATCCTTTTTCATTTAATCCAGGTGATGATGGTATTCACAATCTTGGGCTTTTAGGAAGTTGGTCTGATGCTGAAATTAAATATCAACTTCGAGTTGATTCAAATGCTCTAGAAGACAGTTATAATCTAACCTTAAGGCAATGTGCTGATGTTGATTGTGAAGAATTAACAAAGTCATTTAAGATTCCTGTAACTGTTAAAACAGGTGGAACTTCAAAAATTGAAGTTGGGCTTGAAGACTTTACAATATATAGTGAGAACACACGAGGTATTGTCACTTTAAATGTTGTAAATCGTGGGAGACTTGATGTAAAATTCTTAACATTGGAACTTCTTGATTCAGAAGAGTATGAAATTATTTCTCCATCAAGAGTTTATGTTGGTGAATTAGAATCAGATGATTTTGATACAGCAGATTTTGACATTTATATAAAAGATGCTGATGGAAATGTTGAACTTCCAATTAAAGTAGATTACAGCGATGAAAACTATGGAGAATATATTGATGATGAAATTTTAATCTTGAAAATATATTCTTCTGATGAATTAAAAAAGATGGGTCTTGTACAAGCAGGTGGAAGCTCATGGATCACTGTTGTTGGAATTCTTGTAGTTGCTGGTGGTGCATACTGGTATTGGAAAAAGAAAACTAAAAAGAAATTAGTAATTAAAGAATGATATCTGAAATCCGAGGTTTCCTGAAGCTGGCTATAAAGAATATTACACATAGACAGCTTAGGTCTT
>JAFCCX010000045.1 GCA_017609995.1 Candidatus Pacearchaeota archaeon
TTACACAAATTCAAATCACCAAAAGGTATTGCAAACGCGACAAAAGAAGAACTAACTAAAGTTGAAAAACTAGGTGAAAAGAAAGCTGAAGCAATTCGTAAGGTTTTAGATGAGGAGACTAATCAAGAATCCTAAGATAGAGAACACAGCAATTGGTGGAAGTGCAGGTAATGCTCTTCTTTGTGTTTGACTTGTTAATAAATTAAATACAATTACAACTCCAATTAATGCTCCGCCAATTACAAATACAGAAGACATTAAACTATATTTCAAAACAGAAACTGCAAAAATAAGTGGGAATGCTAAGTCGCCAGTTCCAAGTAAAAGAATACCGTGTCCAGGTTTAACTGTACTTGTTTTTGTAAAGAATCCTTTTATTGTTCCTGGAACAATTATTGAAAGAATAACTCCTTTATCAACAAGCGATTTAAATAACGTAATCATGTGTCGTGTACCATAAACTGCAATTACATCATAAATTGAAAGGAAAGTTATTAGAATAATAACTGTTGGAACTGAAATTGACATTCCTAATTGGACACTAACTCCCGCAATTGCTAAAATAATTGCCAAGTTATGCATCCAAATAAATTTGAAAAAGAGCCACGCTAAAACAATACCTGCTGCTGCTAAAAGAGCATATACTTCAGGTAGAAATGTATTAAAAATTATATTTGATCCAATGAAAATAAGTAGCATAAAGAATATTTTGAAACCAATATTTTTTTTCAAATACTTTAGTGCAAGTAAAAGAACAGATGTTGCAATAATAAATACAACAACAAATTGTATTAACGAAATCTGTGGTAGTTGTGTTAGTTCTGGTCTTGTTTCATACAAAAACTTTGCAACAAACAATCCGAGAAATTGAACTATTGCGAAAATTAAAAGTTCAAAAGTTAGGATAGTTCCCTTGCCCATGTCTGAATTATTCGCTACTTCTATAAAAACGTTAGCTAAAATTTAGCATTGTTGTTTTCCATGTCTTCAAATTAAGAAGTGGAACTTTTGATGGTTCGGGATGGTGTCCAACTTTTTCTTGAAATTCTGTTCTTCCTTGCCAACAACTTGCAGCAATAGTTAAAACGCCTTTGTAATTCGCAATACCTGCTTTATGAATATGTCCTGTTGTAATAATATCTGGAACATTGTAAATCAAAAGGTGATCTGTTTGCGACGGAATTGCAAGTGTTGAACCATATGCTGGTGCTAAATGTCTTCGCAATAAAAGGAATTTAATTATTTCATCTGGACGGTCGTATCCGCCTTTTAATCTTAAACCCTCAACTTCATTTACAAAATAATCAAAACTATAACCGTGATACATTAAAACACGACATCCTTGATAACCATTAACTGCATGAATTCTAATTGTTGATGGATTACTTACACTTGTCACATTTGGTAAGTCATAAAGTGCTGCTGCAAAATGTTTGGTAAACTTTGGTTGTGGTTCTGCGATTCTAACACCGTCATGGTTTCCTGGGCAAATAATGATGTGTTTATCTTGTGGAATTTTTGCAAGTTCTTCTGCAACTTTATCAAACTGTTCCTTTAGATCTAAAATATCTAATTCTTTTTCTTGACCTGGATAAATTCCAACTCCATCAACTAAATCTCCTGCAAGGAAAATATACTTTACTTTACTTGCAATTTCTTTTTGTTTTTCATCACCAGATTCTCCGCGCAACCATGAAATGAAATTTCCAAACTCTTTTGGTAAAAACATATCTGAACCGACGTGAATGTCTCCTGAAAAAACAGCATACACTTCTTCATCGCATTTGTTTATTTCTTTTTGTGGAATATCTGGCCAAATAATTTCATTTATGAAAAATACATCTTTACTAAATGTCCCGTGAAATGCAAGAACCTCATCAACAGTAATAAAACTCGCTTTTTTAATTAGCTCGTCTGACTTTTTTGTGACAATTGCTGTTGTTGTTTCAGTTACATCTTCAAGTTCAAAACGCATGGTTCCTGTTGGAAGTTTTGCCGCAGCTAACACAGAAGCAATGATTGTTACTTTTTCTTTTGTTGCTTTTGCGTGTTTAATTGAAACTGCATCGCGCGCATCTGCGCGTTGCATAATTATTTTCTTCATCATCTGATAACGATTTCTAAAATTTTCTATAAAGTTACTAACTGTTATTTTACCTGGTTCTTTTGAAAAGGTTTCAAGAACTTCCACTTTTGTATCGCCAGTTGTTTGTGCTAGTGTTTGTGTTGGAGACAACTCAGAAATGTTTTCAGGAGTTGGCAGAAGCCCTCGTTCTAACAATGTTTTAATTGCCTGCTGTCTATCCATTATAATACCTCGTCATAAATTTCTTTTTGTAAAAACAAATGAATCATTTTTTTACTTGGGCTGTACATGTTTTCTGGAATTTCATTAAATGCAAACCACTTCCATTCTACAATTTCAGTTGGTTCGAGAAGTTGTAATTCACCATCAAAAGCAGTACACATAAAACCAATTGTAACATAATGTGCATCAGGAATAATCTCATCTGTTACACAAAATATTTTAGGATTTTTTAAAATAAGTCCTGTTTCTTCTTTTGTTTCTCTTTTTGCAGCACTTAAAACTGTTTCACCAAAGTCAACTTTTCCACCAGGACAAGTCCAGGTTCCTTCGCCATGTAAGTCTGTGTCTGCTTTTTCTGGATCTTCATTTCTAAGACCTAGCAAAACTTTTCCATTATTTATTATTAAAATACCAACACCTGGCCTCGCAACTTTCATTAGAATAACTCCTCATGTAATGTGCTTTTAATCTTTTCAAGAATATCTTGTGGGATTGTCAAATAAATTTCTCTTGTTCGGCCATACCGACCTTTGCTAATTAATTTTGCATTAATTAAACCAAGCATATCTAGTTCTGAAATTAAATCTGAAATCCTTCGTTGTGTTAACAGATGATTTCGAGTTTGATTGCAAATTTCTGCGTATCTTTCAAAGACTTCTCCTGTCTCGATTTTTTCATTTAAACCAATTTCTTCTAAAGTCATTAAGATTGCATACATAACTAATTGTGATTGTTTTGGTTGTGTCTCAATTATTTCAAGAATTCTATTTCTTTCTATTTTTTCTTCAGCAGCATCAATATGTTTTTCTCGTATTACTTCTGAACCACTTCGCTCTGCAAGTTCTGCTGAAACTCTTAAAAGATCTAATGCTCGTCTTGCGTCACCATGTTCTCGCGCAGCATATGCTGCGCATTTTGCTAAAACTTCTTCTTCAATTGCGCCATCATTAAATGCGTTTGTTGCTCTTTCAGTTAATATGTCTTTTAATTCTAAGGCGTTGTATGGTGGAAACACAAGTTCTTCTTCACTTAAACTACTTTTAACTCGAGGGTCAATGTTCTCAATAAACCGAACATCATTTGATATTCCAATAAATGCAATCTCTGCGTTTTTTAATTCTGAATTCATTCGCGTTAAATTATACAAAAGCTCGTCACCTGCTTTTTTAACTAAATGATCTATTTCATCTAAAACTAAAATAACTACTTGCTTTTTTTCTTCAAGTTTATTGATAAATAAATTATAAACTTCATCTGTTGGCAAACCTGTTGTTGGAACTGCTTGTCCAATTTCGCGCGAGAGTTGTGCCATTAATCTATATTCTGTGTCTGCAATTTTCTTTAATTTACAATTCAAATAAATTGTCTTAAGATCAACTTTGCGTTCATCTCCCATCTCAGCTAGTTTTTTTAAAACATGATGTATACATAGTGTTTTTCCAGTACCGGTTTTACCATAAAGAAAAAGATTTGATGGTCTTTCTTGTCGCAAAACAGGTGCAAGTATTGCTGCTACTTGCTTGATTTGTTCTGAACGATGTGGAATTACATCTGGAAGATATTTTGTCTGTAGTACGCTTTTATTTAAAAAAATAGATTTTTTATCAAGAAAATCTGTAAAAATATCTTTAAGCTCGTCATCTACTTTTTTTGATTCTATCTTCTCAACTTCTTTTTTAACAGAACTTGTATCATTAGGCTCATCTGCGCTTGATTTGTCATAGTCTAACAAAGATTTTTTATCATTCATTTTACTCCATCTGAAACATACCTTAATAAATCTTTATCTCTTTTAAAATAGAATTACCAAACTAGAGTAACTATTATCTATTTCTTAGACACACATCCCCTTGTTTCTCATGGAACAGCGGTTTATTATATATATTTATTAAACTCTTTATTATTTATTATATTAACAATAATTCAAGTGACTTCGTCTAGCGTTTAGACTACAAAAACGACGTACTAAAACAACGAAAGCAATTGAAATTAGAAGTAAAACCAACGCATACGAGCGTTAACTTTCCACTAGAAACAAACGGGTAGGAGTAGAAACAAA
>JAFCCX010000046.1 GCA_017609995.1 Candidatus Pacearchaeota archaeon
CTCGAGAATGGTACAAGTATAAGAACAAGAAGTTTAAGATAGCTTCTTACTTTGATGTTATTGTTACATCTGGACATTCTGGATTGTCTAAACCAAACCCAAAGATCTACAAACTCTTTCTGAAAAGAATGAAAGTTAAGCCAGACGAATGCCTCTTTGTTGATGATAAAGAGAAACATGTTCTTGGTGCTCAAGATATTGGTATGAATACAATTCTTTTTAAGAATCAAAAAGCATTAGAAAAAGAGCTTAAAAAATTAGGAGTTCTTCCTTAGTAATTTATTTATATCTGTATAGGATATTAATCTTCATGAAGATAAACAAAAGTATGTTTCTTGGTATGATTCTTGCTTTTAATGTAGTCTTCAGTTTAAGTTTAGCAACAAGTTTTCTTCCAATTTATCTTGACACACTTGGAATTAGCTTAACAAGCATTGGTCTTATTTTTGCAGTTGCAGCAATTGCAGCAGGCATAATTCGATTTCCTTTAGGAAACTTTGTTGATAAACATGGTAAGAAACCACTTTTACTTTTAGGTGCAATTGGTTACCCTATTTTTGCAATTGGACTTTCTTTTGCTTGGCAAACTTCACATTTTGTACTCTTGAAACTGTTTGTTGATCTTTTTGCAGCTGTTTTTTGGGTAGCATTCTGGGCTTATCTTTTTAATATTTTAACTCGCGGTGAAGAAGGACGACAACTTGGAATGAGAAATTTTGCATCTGGAGTTGGATTAGTTCTTGCTCCACTTCTTGCTGGAATTATAATCCAAAATTATGGTTTCATAACACTCTTTTATTTATCTGCAATTATCAGTTCAATCTCGTTATTTATTATTCTACTAATTAGGGAACCGAAAACAGAACGAATTGAAAAAGATATGTTTGAGGAATACCAGTCTTTAATTCATAAACAGAAATTTAGATTCATTCTCCTTGTTGCAGTACTTCATAACATTGTTTGGGCAATATGGTATATCTATATGCCAATTTATTTGAAAGGTCTAGGGCTCAGTATGGCTTTAATTGGCGGGCTAATCTCTGTTAATTATCTAGCATACACACTTAATAGTTACCCTATTGGAAAGATGGTTGATAAGTTCCATTCATATTATCTCATCATCCCAGGATTCTTTATTGTCTCAATGATGGGTTATGTTTTCTTACAAGTTTCAAGTTATGTTTACCTTGTTCTATCAAGAGCAGTAATGGGTTTTGGTATGAATATAGAGTGGAATCCGTTAGTTGCGAGATTAACACACCTCACTCCAAAGAAAGAGCATGGTTCATCAGCTGGTTTGTTCAGAGCAGCAACAGGAATAACAGTTGGTGTAACTAGTCTTGCTGGTGGTTATTTTGCAGAATTATATGGTGTCGGAACACTATTGTTTGGTGCAGTTATCCTAGCATTCTGTGTTGGAATCTTCTTAATATTTGGTTATGAATTCTTAAGTGGAAAAGGCAGACCATTAAATATCCATAGACATCATGTAGAAATTCATTCTCATCATAGCCATTTGCATCACTAACATTTTTTCGTTTCTGTAACGATCGGAGTCGTTCACGATATAGCCTTCGTGAACTCCTGTCCTTATCCACGAAAATCTTGTAGTATGCTTAGCAATAGTTTTATAAACCAACATTTAGCGTATAAATCATGTTTAAAGGTGATTCCTATGATAAGACAACCGATTATAACGGTGCTTGGTCATGTAGACCACGGGAAGACAACTCTTCTCGATTATCTTAGGGGGACAACTCTTGCTCAGCGTGAAGCTGGTAAAATCACACAGCACATAGGTGCTACAGAGATTCCTTTAGAGGTTGTTAAACGGGTTTGTGGTGATCTTTTAGATATGTTCAAGCTGGAATTCACTATTCCTGGACTTCTTTTTGTTGATACTCCTGGTCACGAAGCATTTACAAATCTTAGAAAAAGAGGGGGTTCTATAGCTGATTTAGCTATTCTAATAGTAGATATTAATCAAGGAATCCAACCACAAACAAAAGAAGCTGTTGAGATTCTAAAAACATTCAAAGTTCCATTTATTGTTGTTGCAAATAAAGTTGATGTGCTTCCTGGCTGGAAAAACCATGACCCTTGCTTTATCAAAAATCTTCCAAAACAACTTGTTCCTACAAAAGAAGCATATGACAAGAAATACTACAATCTTCTCGGTCAGATCTCTGAATTAGGATTTAGTCCAAATATGTATACTGATGTTAAGGATTATACAAAAGAAGTTGCTATTGTTCCTGTTTCTTCAAAAACAGGAGAAGGTGTAGCTGAACTTCTAGCAATTATAGCTGGACTTTCTCAAAAATTCTTAATGGACAGACTTGAGATTCACGAAGAAGAGCCAGCTGAAGGTACAATTCTTGAAGTTAAAGAAGAAAAAGGAATTGGTATTACAGCTGATGTTATAATTTACAATGGCTCTCTAAAAGAAACAGATACAGTTGTTATTGGCGGGTCTGATGAGATTTTTACAACTAAAATTCGTTCTCTTTTAAAACCAAACCCTCTTTGCGAAATCCGTGATAAAAAGAGTTGTTTCAAGCGAATCAAATCAATTACAGCAGCTGCAGGTCTAAGATTAGTTGGAACTGACCTAGACAAAGCAATTGCAGGTGCACCTTTTATGTCAGCAAGAAATGACAAAGAAATCGACGATGCTAAAGAGAAGATTTTGAAGGAAATTGAAGAGGTTCTCATTGAAACAGATGATGAGGGAATTATTTTGAAAGCAGATGCTTTAGGTTCACTTGAAGCTGCTGTTAACTTGCTTAAACAAAGAGATATCGCGATTAAACGAGCCACTATAGGAAACATTTCAAAGAAAGATGTAATGGAAGCTGCAAGTAATGTTGAATCAGACCCATTAAGTGCTTTTGTTCTTGGTTTCAATGTAAGTTGTAATGAAACTTTTGAAAAAGAAGCAAAGAAACAGAAAGTAACTATAATCTGTGATAGAGTTATTTACAAACTTATTGAAAAATATGAAGAACTAATTAAAGAAAAGAAGAAACTTATGGAACTTGAAGCAATGAAAGGCCTTGTTTGGCCAGGAAAACTTAGAATCATTCCTCAATACATTTTCAGACAAAAGAATCCAGCTATTTTTGGTGTTGAAGTTATTGGTGGAAAAATCAAGCCATTTGTTGGATTAATGAATAAAGAAGGTGTTTCTGTTGGTGTAATTAAGAATATCGAAGACCAAGGAGAGAAACTTGAGGAACTTGAAACAGGACATCAAGCAGCTACTTCTGTAAAGGGCGCTGTTGTTGGTCGAAATGTTGAGGGTGGCGACGAACTTTATGTTGAAATTAGTGAAAATAACTTCAGACGATGGAAATCTGATGCTAAAAAGTTCCTAACTGGAGCTGAAACTCAAATTCTTAAGGAAATTGCTATAATTCATAGAAAAGATAATGAAATGTGGGGATTGTAGCTTTACAATTTGTTATGCATAGCTAAGTGCATAATCTGAGATTGCTTGAGCTTAGCTAATCTCCTCTTTAAGCTTAGCATTATTCACAAATGTAACCAATTTAAACTCCGTTAATTTTTCTATCGCGTTCTGTGTAGGGTTCATTCAGTGCGAAAATTGCATTTTCAGTGTATTTAAAAGGTTTCTCGTATCGCAATACGTGAGAGTATTTGCTTATTAGATATTACATATCGCGAAGAAAGATATTAAAATGGCAATTGATTATGTCATATTATCGGAGTGTGCTAGAATGGCAAGAAGAAAAGTTTCATTACAGAAAAAAGCAAATGGAGAGAAGTCCGTACTACAGAATCTATTGGGTGCCTGCCCAGATTGTGGTAGCCCAAGAATTATTTGTTCATATTTAACAGGAGAAACTTTTTGTAAAAAGTGTGGTTTAGTTATTTTTTAAGTTCATTTGCGTGTATTTTCGCTTCAGTTCTAGCGTAGCTAGATTTAACATAAAGACCACCTAATTCTGAAAGATGTTCTGCAAAATCAGCCCAAGGGTTATCTGATTTTCTAGCTACCCAATGTTCAAGTAACTTATCTGTAAAGGTATATAAATTCTTTAAATAAGTAGGATCTTGTAAAGGTCTATGTGCTTTTTCACGAGTTCTATATTCATCAACTACTCCGGCAACAACTGGAATAGGTAATTTTGTTATACCAATATCTCTTTCAAATCTTCCAAGTTTAGGTATTCTAAAATCACTGATATTAATAGTATAATATCCTTTTATTGCCTTACTTAACGATTCTGCTCCAAAGAAGCTTCCTTTTTGAAGAAGAATATTACCTAAAGACATATCTGGATTAACAAATGCTATTTTTGCATCTGTTGGCATAAAATCATTATGAACAATTCTCTC
>JAFCCX010000047.1 GCA_017609995.1 Candidatus Pacearchaeota archaeon
AGAAAGTTGGAATGAAACTTTCTCCAAGTATTTTAGCAGATCACATAACTAGATATATTATTTACATTATTGCTGCAGTAATTGCATTAAATCAACTTGGAATCAGCAATGTATTTTTCAACTTAATTTTCTTAGGATTAATTGTAGTTATTTTGATAACTTTCTTTCTTGGAATCAAAGATTTTGTTCCAAATATGTTAGCAGGGATTTATGTTTTAAGTAAAAACCGAATTAAGAAAGGAGATTACATCAAAGTAAATGGTGCAGAAGGTACTGTTGAACAAATGGATCTTTGTGAAACAGTTATTAAAACAAAGGACGGACATACATTAATCATACCAAATACGAACTTTACTAGAAAAAGAGTAACTAATTATGGAAATCGAAGTCGAAGTAAAAGCAAAAGTAAAAAATCTAAACGCTCTGCAAAAAAAGCTCGATAAATACGGTGCAAAATTCGTAAAAGAAGAGCGACAGATCGACCAATATTTCAATTCTCCAATTAAAGATTTAACAAAGATGAAAGAGCCTAGAGAGTTTATTCGTGTTAGAGACAAGAAAGGAAAAGTTGAACTTGGTTATCACGTAACTTTAGGTATAGATGCTGCAAAAGAATATGAAATAATTTGTGATGATGCTGAAACAACTCATAAGATTCTTGAACTTCTTGGTTGCAAACGTCTTGGTGTAATTGATAAAAAACGTAAGACATACAAGCTGAAATGGAAAGGAACAGATTATACCGTAACTGTTGATGATGTTAAGAAGCTTGGCTTGCATGTTGAGTTTGAAATCATGGTCAAAAAAGAATCTGAAATCTCTGGTGCTAAGAAGAAAATTATGGCGATAATAGATGAATTTGGCCTTGAAGAAGAATCAAATGCAGAAAGATTCGCTCATATTGCAACTGTTAAGTAATCAAACAATTATTTTATTCTAGTGTTGTTTTTTTAGTTTTGGAAGGAAGGCAATATGGATAGATTACTCGGACATTAAATGTCTTCCGACAAGTTCGGTAGTTGGGTTTGGAGAGCAACTGTTGGTACCTAATTTGGTCAGATGAAAATATAGGCCAAGACGAATTTCATCGGCTTTAACTGTTTAACTAACATCTCTTCGAATTCGGAAAGGTTGCGAAGCTTGGGATTTGGGCAAAAAACAGGTCTTAAGTGAGTGGAATTTCCTATCTGTGCCTATACCTTCCAAAGAAACTTTTCAGAAAAGTTTCATCAAAAACGGCCTATAAATAATTTCTCGCCATCTGGCATTGTTTGTTCTGCAACTGTTTCTACGTTTTCCATGCCAGTTAGACTTGAGAAAACAAACAGAATTTGTCCGTCTTTGTTCAAATGCTGTTTTGCTTGTTCTAAGAATTGATCAATAAGTTTCTTTCCACCAGACCACTGAATATCTGTTGGTATAGTTACTGGAAGATATGGAGCATTAAATGCAATTAAGTCAAACTTATCCTCTGGGTGAACTGCTTCAAAAAGATTTGAAAGAAATACTCTAACTAGAACTTTGTTAGCAGCTGCGTTTTCTTCTGTATTTCTAACAGCAGCTGGATTCAAATCGCAAGCCAAAACTTCTTTTGCATCAGCCAGAGCAGCTGAAATAGCTACAATTCCAGAGCCACAACCCATATCAAGAACGCGCTTTCCCTTAGCTATTTTCTTAACTTCGCTAGCAAGAAGCTGAGAATCTTCTCGCGGAGTATAAACAGTTGGATATGTGTCTAGTATCATAAGGTTTATATTAATACCAAATCTTAAAACCCTTATGTTATATGAAATCCTGGCTGGATTTGTAGCAGCTCTTGGCTGGCCAATTGGAGTTCTGATTTACACAATCAGCAAGGAAGAATTTGATATTTTCAAAGGCAAATTAGGTTTATTCACAAGATTCTACTATATTTTCGCAGTTATTATTGGAATGTTAATGGTCCGGTACTATTCTGAATCAGCTGTAATTGCTGGTTTTCTAGCTACAATGATTTTAGGAATGTTTGCTGTAACAAAAACCCAATCTGAGCGAAGCTCAGATGGGCCCATTCGAACTAGTTCGAATTGGGCTAAAAGGATTTGGAAAGTTGCAATTATTGGATTTTCAATTCAATTACTTGCTTTTTTAGCTGCATATTTCTTATCATAAACTTTATAAAAGCAACTTTGTAGGTTGTTTTTATGGCAACAATCTATGATGTTGATCCACATAAATTAATATTAGCAGTAGCAAAAGAGATAGACGGAACTATCAAAACACCTGAATGGGCAACTTTTGTTAAAACAGGTGTTCATAAAGAACGACCACCAACTCAAGAAAATTGGTGGCAAATTCGGGCTGCCGCAGTTCTAAGAACCATTATGGCAAAAGGTCCAATTGGTGTTTCTAAATTACGATCAAAATATGGTGGAAGCAAAAATCGGGGTGTAAAACCTGATAAATTCAAGAAAGCTTCTGGCAAAATCATTCGAACAATTCTTCAGCAACTAGAAGTTGCAGAATATGTTAAACAAGCTGAAAAAGGAAAAGGACGAGTTATTGCTCCAGCAGGTCAAGCAATTCTAGATAAAGTTTCTGTTCAAGTTTCAAAAGGAAAAGTTAAGGTTGTTAAATCAGCTCCTAAAATAGAGAAACCTAAGAAAGAAGTTAAGGTTGAAGCAGAACCAGTTGAAAATGTTGTGATCTTCCACGGTTGGGAAGACAGTTCTAAAACAGGATTTATTCCAGAACTTGTAAAGAATTTACAAGGAAAGAGGTACAATGTTATAGCACTAGATCTTCCAGATACTAATGCTCCAAAATTCGATGAATGGTTTAAAGTTGCTGAAAGCACAATCAAAGGGCTTGATAATCTTAATATTATAGGACATAGTATGGGTGGATTGCTAGCATTAAAACTAGCTGAAAAGTACAAAGTAAATAAATTAGTACTTGTTGCACCTGTGGGTTCAAAACCTTCAAAAGAATATTTTGATTCTGTAGCAGAAAAACTAGGTCCTAAAGGCTTAGAAATTTACACAAAATATCAGGATAGAGATATTGATGTTGCTAAAATAACAAAAAACGCTAACGAAATCATATTTATTTTCGGTATGAAAGATCCGTGGGTAACTGATGAGATTAGAACTGCTTACATTGAAAAGTTCAAGGACAAAGCAAAAATAATCACAAATGATCAATACGGACATATGGCTGAAAGTGAAAACTTCAAGAAATTACCTGAACTTGAAGAGGTATTTTAAAATGGGAAGTAGAAAACCGAGCGGAAAGAAGAAGAGACTAGCAAGCGCGCAGAAGCAAACTAAATGGGCTCCTTTCTGGTTAATTCCAAAGGTTTTTGGAACAGGAAGAAAAGTTCATCCAGCTAGACTTACTCGGAAAAAGCGAAGCTGGCAAAGGCAAAAGCTTAGGGCATAATGATGAAAATAGAAGAAGAGCGGACATACAATGTCCCATTACGAAGTGAGTGGTTAAAAGTACCACGATGGCGAAGAACAAAAAGAGCAGTCGCAGCTCTTAAAGTATTCTTAACTAAACATACAAAAAATCATGATGTCAGATTAAGCAGATGGGTAAATGAAGCTCTCTGGCAAAAAGGTGGAAAAAATCCTCCACATCATCTTCAAGTTAAAGTCAAAAAACTAACTGAAAAAATTGACAAAGATTCTTTTGAATATATTGATGTTGAATTAACTCAGGTTCCTAAGAAAGCTGAAAGAATTGAGAAAAGAAAGAAAGAACTTATTGATAAGCTAAAGGTTGCAGCAGCTCCAAAGAAAGCTAAGAAAACTGATGAAACAGAAAGTTTTGTTGAGAAAGTAAAGAAACGAGTTACAAAAAAGAAGGAAGAAAAACCAAAAGGAAAATCAGTTAAGGAGCTACAAAAAGAAGCACAGGAAGCTGAGAAAAAGAAAGCTAAAAAGCAGGCAGTCATGACCAAAGCACAGGAGAGACGGTCTAAGAAATAATGGTACATGTAGATAAGCTGGATTTTAATGGTGATTCAAATTTAGGTCTTTATGGATTAGCTACTGACAAATATGTTCTATTAGGTCAGACTGTTCCAGATAAACATTTGAAACACCTAGAGAAGCTTTTTGGAGTTCCAGTTATTCGAACAAGAATTTATGGAACAGAATTAATTGGAGTTTTTGCAGTTGGAACATCTAACAGTTTACTAATTTCAGATTTGATATTTCCAAAAGAGCTGAAAGTTCTTGAAAAAGAAATGCATAAACTAAAAGTTAAAGTTCATCTTTTAAAAACTGAGAAAACCGCATTAGGAAACACTATTTGTACTAACGATAAGATTAGCTTC
>JAFCCX010000048.1 GCA_017609995.1 Candidatus Pacearchaeota archaeon
AAGAAGAAGTAAAGGTTCCTGCTGAACCAGAAACAAAGGAGAAAAAAGAAACTTCAGTTGAACCTGCTAAGGAAATTAGCAAGAAACCAAAAGCTAAAGTTACAAAGAAAAAGACTGTAACAAAAAAGAAAACAACACCAAAGAAAAAAGAGGTGAAAAAATAATGGCTATTTTACGAGTAAATGATATTCAAAGACTAAGTCCAAAAGAACTTAGTACACAAGAAATCGAATTAAAGAAGGAGTATGTGAAACTGAAATCTCAGATTGCAGGTGGAGCAGCTCCTGAAAATCCAGGTAGAATGCGAGAAATTAGACGAACACTTGCCCGGATTAAAACAATGAGAGGTATTAAAAAAACAAATGAGTGATGTATGTGAGGTTTGTGGATTACCAAAAGACCTTTGTATGTGTTCCACAATTTCAAAAGAAAAGCAACAAATCCGTGTTGAGCGAGATAAGCGAAGATATGGAAAGATCATAACTGTGATCACAGGTTTGGATGCAAAATCTGATGAAATTAAGAAAATCGCAAAGCAACTAAAATCAGCACTTGCTTGCGGCGGGACTGTCAAAGGAAACAACATCGAGTTGCAAGGCAACCATTCAGGACACATAAAAGCAGCTTTAATCAAACTTGGTTTCCCAGAAGCTTCGATTAATGTCGTATAAGGAGTCAAAATGAGAACAACTAGAAACATAACACAGCACGAGCTAATTGGCTTGAAAGCAGAAGTAACAAAGTCAAAGAACCCAGCAAATGTTGGGCTAGCTGGAAAAATCATAAATGAAACTCAACACACACTTGTTTTAGATGTTAAAGGAAAAGACAAGAGATTGTTCAAAGAATCAATTCATTTTCAAGTTTTAATTGAGGGAAAGAAAATTGAAATCGATGGAAAGGTGCTTGAAGGAAAACCATGGGAGCGAATTAAGAAAAATGCCAATTAAGAAAACTGTAAAGAAAAAAGAAGTGAAAAAAGAAGTAAAGCCTAAAGTGCAGAAGATTGTTTGTAATGATATAAACTGTGCAATTCACGGAACTCTTGCAGCAAGAGGTAGAGTATTTGTTGGAAAAGTAATTAGTGATAGAATGGAAAAAACAATTACAGTTGAATGGCCAAGACGAGTCTTACTTCCAAAATACGAGAGATATGAAAAGAGACGATCTCGAGTTAAAGCTCATAATCCAAAATGTATCAATGCAAAAATCGGACAGAAAGTTAAGATTGCAGAATGTAGACCACTTTCAAAGACAAAGACTTTCGTTGTAATGGAGGTTATTGAATAATGGATCCAGTATTATCTGCAGAATCAGAAGCTGATTGGTTTATAGCATACAATAATCGAGATTGGCCTAAAGTAGCTGAAGCTATTAAAAGACAAAGAAAAGCAGAATTCGGTGTTGATATCCCTGATGCGATTGCACATTGTTATGTTAGAGCAGGTAAGAGTTATATTGGATTGAAAAAAGCACAAGAAGAAGGTAACACAGAACTAGCTAAAGCTCATGAAGCGTCTATGAGAGCAGATCTATTACAACATCGAATAGGAATTGGAAGATTACTGGAGGAAAAGGGAGAATGAAAACAATTAAATCACATATAACTAGAGCAATCCCAATTGGTGCTAACATTAACATAGTCGACAATTCAGGAGCAAGAATTGCTCAAGTAATTAGCGTAAAGCGATACAAGACAAGAACAAGAAAACTAGCAACTGCAGCTGTTGCAGATTTAGTAACTTGCGCAGTAAAAGCAGGAAAGCCAGATATGCGACATAAAGTTGTTCCTGTTGTAATAATCAGACAAAAGAAAGAGTATCAGAGACCTGATGGAACTCGAGTTAAGTTCGAGGACAATGCAGGTGTTATCCTTAGAGATGTTCGATTAGGAATGCCTAAAGGAACATTAGTCAAAGGTCCAATGGCAAAGGAGGCAGCTATCAGATGGTCACAAATTGCAAAGATAGCTAGTATGGTTTTATAATGAAAAACAAATTCAGTAAAGCTTGGAAGAGCTCAAAACAACCACGGAAGCAGAGAAAGTATAGAATTAATGCTCCTCTTCATATTAAACATAAGATGCTTGCAGCTCATCTTGTAAAAAGATTAAGAGATGAATACAAGAAACGAAGTATTCCAGTCAGAACTGGAGATAAAGTAAAAATATTGCGAGGAAAATTCACAGGAACAATTGGAGATGTTGAGAAAGTTGACCTAAAGAAACTTAGACTTACTATCAAAGGTGCTGAGTTCAAGAAAGAAGGTGGACGAGCTGTAAAGTATCCAATTCAACCATCAAACGTTGTTATACTATCTATTAAAGAAGACAAGAAAAGAAAAGGAATGTTAAAGAAAACCGTAGATAAGAAGGAGGAGAAGAAATGAGTAAACAAAGACATATCTCAAGATTAGCAGCACCAAGAACTTGGCCTATTGCTAGAAAAGGACTTAAATGGATTACTAAGCCAGCACCAGGTACACACACTTTAGAACTTTCATTACCACTTAATGTTATCTTAAGAGATATATTATGTATTGCAAACACAAATAGAGATGTTAAGCTTTTACTAAATAGCAAACAAGTTTTAGTTAATAATCAAACAATAAGAGATACAAGATTCTCTGTTGGTATATTTGATTCAGTAGCATTACCAACAATTTCAAAGTACTACAGAATTTTAGTTAACAATAAAGGAGTATTGAGAATTGAAGAGATTACAAAACAAGACGCAAACATTCTTCCACTTAAGATTAGAGATAAAACATTAATTACTGGTGGAAAAACTCAAATTAATTTCACAAATGGATGGAATCTTTTACTTAATGGAAGCAAGTACAAAACAGGAGATGTCATACTTTTTGATTTAGATAAAAGAAAACCAGGAGAACACTTACAATTAGATAGAGGAAGTATTGTATACTTCTTTGCAGGAACTCATTCTGGAAAGACTGCAAAACTAGTTGATTTTGCAGAACATGGAAAATTAAGAAAACACAAAGTAGCAATTATTGAGGAGGACAAAAACAAGTTTGAAACTAGCTTAGACAATTTAATTGTTTTAGGTAAAGACAAACCTGTAATTAAATTATAATGGTAGAAAATAAAATGAGAAGCATTAGAGTTGAGAAAATTGTCATAAATATTGCTACAAAAGGTAATCCTGAGGATGTTAAGAAAGCAATAGCTTTAGTTGAGAAAGTTGGTGAAAAGAAACCACTTGAAACAAAAGCTAGGAAAAGAATTGCTCAATGGAAACTTAGACCTGGACTTCCACTTGGAGCAATGGTAACTCTTAGAGGAAAGAAGGCACTTGACAAACTTAATGCTCTATTAAAAGCAGTTGATATGAAAATCAAAAGATCAAGTTTTACAACAAATGGATTTTCATTTGGAATTAGAGAATACATCGACATTGAAGGTGTAAAGTATGATCCAAAGATTGGAATTATTGGTCTTGAAGCAAGTGTAAAACTTGCACGACCAGGATATCGAGTAAGATATCGAAAATTAAAATCAACAAAAATTCCAAAGTCACATATTGTTACAAAGGACGAAGCAATGGAATTTGCAAAAACAAAATTAGGCATTGAATTAGTGGAGGCAAAAGACGATGAAGCGGATAGGTATTAAGAAAATAACTGTTGGTAAAACAAAGAGAAAGCGTTTCATTAGACATAATTCTCCAAAGAAGAGAGCATTCGGTCAAACTCTAACTCGATGTGTCCGATGCGGTGGACGGAGAGGTCAAATCAAAAAATACGGACTAAATATATGTCGAAGATGTTTCAGGGAGGTAGCCAAAGAACTTGGCTTTAAGAAACTACAATGATACAAGATACCTTATCTAATGCATTATCAAAAATGAACAACGCTGAGAAATCAAGTAAAACAGAAGTCTCAATTAAACCTAGCTCAAAGCAGCTTGTTGCTGTACTTGAGATATTAAAGAAAGAGAAGTATATTGCAGATTTCAAATTACTTGAAGATAACAGAGGTGGAGAAATTATTATTCAACTTAATAATAAAATAAACAAAATCAATTCAATTAAACCAAGATATATGATTAAGAAAGATAATTTCGAGAAATTCGAAAAGAGATATCTTCCAGCAAAAGATTTTGGAAGACTTATCATCTCAACAACAAAAGGTTTCATGACACACCTTGAAGCCAAAGAGAAAGGAAGAGGAGGCGCATTAATTGCGTATGTTTACTAATGGTTGATACAACATTTGAAATCCAAGAAGGAGTGAACGTTAAAGTAGAAGGAAGTAAGATTGAAGTTACTGGTGAAAAAGGAAATCT
>JAFCCX010000049.1 GCA_017609995.1 Candidatus Pacearchaeota archaeon
AAAGACTTGAATCTGAACAGGAAGTTGCTCTTGCACTAAGAGATTCAATTGAAGCCAAGAAGAAAGATGCACTTGCTAATAATGAGAATCTTGCAGAGGAAGCCAGAAGATTAAGACTTCTTGCCGCAGATGCACAATTGGTGAACTTAGCACTTGAAGAAGCTTTTGATCCTAAAAAAACAAGTACACTTGAAGAAAGAGCAAGAAAACTTGATGAGGTTGGTGAGTCAGTAACAAATATAGGTTTAGAAGTTGGAAGATTTGATTCTGCATTTTTAGCTGCAAAGGGTGGTCCTAATTTCTTTACTAATATAATTGACTCAGCTCAATCTGCATCAAATTCTGCAACAAGTGCTTTATCAAAATCAACAGAAGCAACGAAAGAATTAGTTTTACAATATGAAAAGAGTGGAACAATAACAGCAGATATAATTAAGGCAAAAGAAGCTCTTGCACTGGCAAATAAACAACTAGAAGCCTCACAGAATGCTTTAAACAATTCTACAGAAGAAGGGACTGGTGGATTAGATAAACAATTAACAGCATGGAAGAAGGTTCTAGAGTCAGTTTTAGATGTTTCTGGAAAATCTGGAAAAGAATTAGTTGATAATTTTCTGGCAGGATTTGAAGATAATAGAAATTTATTAAAATCAATTGGTGATAGTATCGGTGAAGACATAGATTTAACAGAAGTGCTTGAAGCAGAAAAAGAAAAGATTCAGGAATCACTTGAAAGTTTATTAAGTGCTGAAGGTGTTGATTCACCATTTACTCTTCAAGACAAATCTATACAAGCATTAATTGAAAGAATAAAAGTATTAAATATTGAACTTGAAGCACTGTCAAAAGAAAAAGAAAAAGATATCGAGAAAGATGAAGAAAAGGTTTTAACACAAGAACAATTAATAGAATTAACAGATGAATATATTAATAGACTTGATGCACTTGGCGAAACAGAACTTGAAGCAATTGAGAGAGAACGAAACTTAGCAATTGAAAAAGTTGAGGGTAATGTTCAAGCAATTGAAGCTGTAAATAATTATTATGATGCATTAAGTGATAGTAAAGCATATGAAGAACAACAGAGAAACATAAAAGATACAGCGGATGAATTACAGAACTATGTAAATTTAGGGCTTGAAGGTTTGGGATTACTTTCAAGTGCTGCCACGGCAACCACTGAAGAAATCAGTGGAGTTATAGGACAACTTGGATCGGTAGTTTCAACTATAGGTCAATCTGTCGGATCTGCTGAAGTTCAGATTGTTGGAACCATTATTTCTGCATTGGGCGCTGTTGTTGATTTTGTTGATGAAATAATAAATCAAGAAGAAAGGCTTGCACAATTAACTGAGGATATAAGATTAGATTCCCAGAATCAGAGATTACAAATTCAAAGAGATGCACTTGATCAAGAATACGATGCTGAAATTGAACAGATCAATAGATTAGAGCAAGCACAATTAGCTAGTATTGCATCTATTGAAGATTCTAAACTTCAAGCATATCTTGCAACATTATCAGAACAAGAAATTGAAGCTCTAAAAATCGCAGGAGTAATTGAACAAACTCAGATTGAAAAAATAGAAAGAGAACTTGCAGAAGCAATTTCCGCTGGAGATACAGAGAAAGAAAATATTTTAAATAATCAATTAGAGATTGAAAAAATAAGAGCAAATGATAGAGCAAATACTTTAGCAAATGAATTAGCAATTGAAGCTGTTAGACAGGAAGCAATTGATGCAAGAGCAGAAAATGAAAGAGAATATAATAATCAAGTTTCGCAATGGGAACATGACAAGGCTGTTTTAGATAAAGAAATTGCAATAAGACAAGCACAAATAAATATTGAAAAAGCAAAATCTGAATTGCCATGGTATTTTACTTCAGCTCAAAGAGAGGAAGCAATTGCACCATATAGTCAAATAGCTTCTTTAATTCAAAGTCAACAAATCCCTGCAGCATTAACTTTTGGTAATGGTGGTGTAGTTCCTGGAAATCAATATAGAGGTGATAATGTAACCGCCGCTGTAGATTCAGATGAAATGATAATTACTAAACAGCAACAGGGAAAATTGTGGAATGCTATAAGTAAGAGTACGGTGGGAACTGGCGGTGGAATAACTATCCAACAAAATAACTTGCTTAATATGGATACAGAGGATAATATGGAACGAGCGGCACGGGAGCTATGGAGCTATTTAAAAAGAGAAGGAGACAGGCGTGGCGAAAGATTATAGACTTTTAAAGTTTGAATATAATTCTATTACTACAGAAATTTATGTAAGGCTTTCACTAGAAAATATTTCCCCATTGGATTTATTTTCTGATGTTTTTGCTATTGATGGTACAAAGTACAGACAAATAACAGGTGAAACTTTTGTATTTGATTATAACTTTCCATATGCATCTAAACTTATTTATGATTTTTTTAATGATGCTTATATATTTAATAAAGCTGGTGGAAGTGTTGACCTTTTGGTTGAACAAGATGATGATACTTTTGAAACTTATAATGTAATTGTTTCACGTCCTGTTCCGAAAGATTTTAATAGAACATCTGATTCGCTAGATAAAGTGTATCAGGATTTATTAATTAACGTGGAAGGTAAATAATGATAACAACTAGTGCTGAATATAAACAACAGGTAGTCTCAAAAGTTCAGAACTGGAGCAGTGAAGTAGTTATTGATTATACGGATTACAATCTTGATAATACTATCGTAACATCTGAAAATAATCCAGATGTTACAAGTGACGGCATTCAATTAGCAGATGGAAAAGAATCACCTACTTATGAATGGATATCATTTGCAAATTTTAAATGGGGTCAACATCCACGAAGTGAAGAACATACAAATAATGAAAAAGGCGCTTTGAGTAGTATTATATCTAATGTAAATGATAAGGAATTTAAACAATATAGTGGTACAGGATTTGGACATAAGGGTTTTGGGTATTTCGGGTTTTCAGTAATTAGAGATTATCCTAGATTTATAGTTTCATTTGTTGCAAGGACTGTATCAAGTTTAAAAGTTGTATTTGATGATAAGAAATTAGAATGGGCTGAAGAGTTTGATATCAATGTTTATGTTGGTGCAACAATAGATACAAATATAAATGTTACTAATAACACAAGTTATATTTATACCGAAACTTTAGGAACCGCAATTTTACTTGCAACCAGTATTGAAATAGTTGTTAAGAAATGGAATATCGCAAATTCGAAAGCAAGAGTTATGGAAACATTCACAAGCATTTCAGAAACTTATATTAATTCAGATATTATACAGTTATCAATCCATGAAGATATTGATCCTAAGAACAACACAAGTCCTATTGGAAACATTACAAATAATACTTGTAATGTTTCACTGGTTAATATCAATGCAGAATTTGATAATGACAATGAAGCCTCTATACTTTCAGGTAATATAATTAAGAATAGAAGAATTTCACCTTTCTTCTGGTTGAATAGTTTAACTGGAGATAAAATTCCTGGAGGGATATTTTATAGTACAAAATGGGTTGTTGATAATGCAAGAATGACTGCACAAGTTTCAGGGAAAGATGTTCTAGGCTTAATGTCAGATGTTTAATATAGTGATAGTAAGTTTTTCACTCCTGGAGCAGATCAACCTTTTACTTATACAACTACTGCAGATTTTAACTTATTTGATTTAAACAATATGGTTGTTGGAACAGATGAAATTATACTTGGAGAATCGGCAGTGTTATGTAGTACAGATTCACCTGGAATAATTACAGGGTTCGGATATAAAGGTTTTGGGTATTTTGGGTTTAACGATTACTTGTATTGTGGAACAGCACAAAAACAAATTAACTTTACATACACTCCAGGGACTTCTCTAACTGTGAAAATAAGTTTCAATGGCATAATACCTCTAGGTTCTCAATTCAAGTGGTATATTTCATATAAGGTAGTTGAAGAATTTACTGAAATTGATATAGTAAATGGTTTCGGATTTGTCCCTGAAGATCCTACAGATACAAGCCAAGTATTACAGATGATGTTAGTTATGGAAACACAATCTTTATCTCTGGCACCATCGGTTCAAGATATTACAGTAACTATACAGGAAAAAATAACTTTACTTTCAGTCGCTTCATTGGTTATAGAGTCTTATGATAATATTAGCCAGTTAATTAATGGCAATTACTCTATTGATCAAGAATATGATTTACATGAAATCCCTGTTGCATATATAACACCGAGAAATTATAAAGATGCATTAAAGCTGATTTGTGAAGCAATTGGTGGTAGAGGATATGTTTCAAGAAATG